>NZ_JBEZJY010000049.1:0-61527 GCF_040651415.1 Streptomyces sp. NPDC048484 | reverse complement strand
GCGCACCGGGGGTCCGGGGGCGGAGCCCCCGAGCAGTGACGATGGGGGTGGGTAGGGGCGGCGGGGGCGAAAAAGCCCCTGCCGCCCCTACCCACCACCCGTCAGGATGAAGCCGGCGGATACAGCGCGCGCGGCAGCTGGGATGCCGCGGCCGCGTCCAGCAGCCACAGGGTGCGCGACCGGCCGTAGGCCCCGGCGGCCGGCGCCTGGATCTCCCCCGCTCCGGACAGCGCGATCGCCGCGGCCTCCGCCTTGTCCTCACCCGCCGCGAGCAGCCACACCTCACGAGCCGCCCGGATCGCGGGCAGGGTGAGCGTGACCCGCGTCGGCGGCGGCTTCGGCGCACCGTGCACACCCACCACCGACCGTTCCGTCTCGCGGACCGCAGGCAGCTCCGGGAAGAGCGACGCCACATGCGTGTCCGGCCCGACGCCCAGCATCAGCACGTCGAAGGACGGAACAGGGGCATGGTTCTCCGGCCCGGCGGCCGCGGCCAGCTCGGCCGCGTAGGCCTCCGCCGCCGTGTCCGCGTTCGCGCCGTGCGGACCGTCCGACGCGGGCATGGCGTGCACGCGCTTCGGATCCAGCGGCACCGAGTCGAGGAGCGCCTCGCGGGCCTGGGTGATGTTCCGCTCGGGGTCGCCCTCGGGCAGGAACCGCTCGTCGCCCCACCACAGGTCGAGACGGCCCCAGTCGACGGCGTCCCGGGCGGGCGCCGCCGCGAGCGCCGCCAGCAGGCCGTTGCCGTTGCGGCCACCGGTCAGCACGATCGAGGCGTAACCGCGGGACGCCTGCGCGTCCACGACCTTGGTGATGAGCCGGGCCGCGGCGGCCTGAGCCATCAGTTCCTTGTCGCGGTGGACGACCAGCTGGGGAGTGCTCACTGCGGGTCCGCCTTCTTGACCGGGGGCATCTGGGCGGGAGTGGGACGCGCCGGGTCGCCGTCGCCCGCCGCGGAGGCGGACGCCGGAGCCGACACGGAATTCCCGGCCGGAGCCGACGCGGAATCCCCGGCCGGAGCCTGCGCGGAACTCTCGGCCGGGGCCGCGGCGTCCTGCACCGGCCGGACCGGGAGCGACCCCGGGGTCCAGGTGGACGCCTCGGCCCGCTGGGAAGCCGACTGGATCCCGCCCAGCCGGTCCACCCCGAACCGCAGCGCGGACGCGTACGTGTCGTCCGGGTCGAGCCTGCGCAGCTCCTCCGCGAGCAGCTCGGACGTCTCGCGGCGCTTGAGCGCCACCGCGCGGTCCGGCTGTCCCGGCAGTGCCAGCGTGGCCATCGCCCCGTCCGACCGGTGCAGCGTGATGGGGCCACCCGTCGTCTCCAGCCGCACCTGGGTCAGGCCGGGACCGGCGGAGACGGCACGTCGGACGTGCACGTGAAGACGGTCGGCGAGCCACATGGCGAGCAGTTCGACGCTCGGGTTGGCCTCCTCGCCCGCCACCTCGACGGAGACGACCTCGGAGTCGACCTGGTCGAGGGCGGCGGCCAGCATCGAACGCCACGGAGTGACCCGGGCCCATGCCAGGTCGGTGTCGCCCGGTTCGTAGCTCTCGGCCCGGGCCCGCAGTTCCCCGACGGGCTTCTCCGCCGCGTAGCTGTCGGTGACCCGGCGCTGGCCCAGGGCGCCCAGCGGGTCGCCCGCCGGATCGCGGGGTGCGTCCACCGACCACCAGACGACCACCGGGGCGTCCGGCAGCAGCAGGGGCAGGACGACGGACTGCGCGTGGTCCGACACCTCGCCGTACAGCCGCAGGATCACCGTCTCACCGGTGCCCGCGTCCGCGCCGACCCGTACCTCGGCGTCCAGTCGCGACTTCGTGCGGTCGCGGGGTGAGCGCGAGACGCGCTTGATGACGACGAGGGTGCGCGAGGGGTGTTCGAGCGAGGCGTCGTCGGCGGCCTTCAGGGCGTCGTAGGCGTTCTCCTCGTCGGTGACGATGACGAGGGTGAGAACCATGCCGACGGCGGGGGTGCCGATGGCCCGGCGGCCCTTCACCAGCCCCTTGTTGATCTTGCTGGCCGTGGTGTCCGTGAGATCTATCTTCATGGCCGCCGCCAGCTCCGTCCGTCTCGCTCGAGCATTTCGTCGGCCTCGACCGGCCCCCACGTGCCCGACGGGTACTGAGCGGGCTTGCCGTGCTTGTCCCAGTACTCCTCGATCGGGTCGAGGATCTTCCAGGACAGCTCGACCTCCTCGGTACGCGGGAAGAGGTTCGAGTCGCCCAGCAGGACGTCGAGGATGAGCCGCTCGTACGCTTCGGGGCTGGACTCCGTGAACGACTCGCCGTACGCGAAGTCCATCGAGACGTCCCGGATCTCCATGGAGGTGCCGGGCACCTTGGAGCCGAAGCGGACCGTGATGCCCTCGTCGGGCTGGACGCGGAAGACGATCGCGTTCTGGCCCAGCTCCTCCGTCGCCGTGTGGTCGAACGGGGAGTGCGGGGCGCGCTGGAAGACGACTGCGATCTCGGTGACGCGGCGGCCCAGGCGCTTGCCGGTGCGCAGGTAGAAGGGGACGCCCGCCCAGCGGCGGTTGTCCACCTCCACCTTGATCGCCGCGTAGGTGTCGGTCTTCGACCTGGGGTCGATACCGTCCTCCTGGAGGTAGCCGACGGCCTTCTCGCCGCCCTGCCAGCCCTCGGCGTACTGCCCGCGGACCGTGCTCTCGCCCAGGTCCGCGGGCAGCCTGACCGCACCGAGCACCTTGGTCTTCTCGGCGGCGAGCGCGTCCGCGTCGAAGGAGGCGGGCTCCTCCATGGCCGTGAGGGCCATCAGCTGGAGCAGGTGGTTCTGGATGACGTCACGGGCGGCGCCGATGCCGTCGTAGTAGCCGGCGCGGCCGCCGATGCCGATGTCCTCGGCCATCGTGATCTGTACGTGGTCGACGTACGACCGGTTCCAGATCGGCTCGAACATCTGGTTGGCGAAGCGCAGCGCCAGGATGTTCTGGACCGTCTCCTTGCCCAGGTAGTGGTCGATGCGGAAGACCTGGTCCGGGGCGAAGACCTCCTCGACGGTGGTGTTGAGGTCCTCGGCCGACTTGAGGTCGTGGCCGAAGGGCTTCTCGATGACCGCGCGCCGCCAGGAGCCGCTCGACTGGTCGGCGAGACCGTGCTTCTTCAGCTGCCGGATGACCACCGGGAACGCGGACGGCGGCACGGAGAGGTAGAAGGCGAAGTTGCCGCCCGTACCCTGCGCCTTGTCCAGCTCCCCGATCGTGTCGCGCAGCCGCTCGAACGAGTCGTCGTCGTCGAAGGTGCCCTGGACGAAGCGCATCCCCTGGACGAGCTGCTGCCAGACCTCCTCGCGGAACGGCGTACGGGCATGTTCCTTGACGGAGTCGTGGACCTCCTGGGCGAAGTCCTCGTTCGCCCACTCGCGGCGCGCGAAGCCGACGAGTGAGAAGCCCGGCGGCAGCAGGCCGCGGTTGGCAAGGTCATAAACAGCAGGCATGAGCTTTTTACGGGACAAATCGCCCGTGACCCCGAAGATGACGAGGCCCGACGGCCCCGCGATACGCGGGAGCCGTCGGTCCGCCGGGTCACGCAGCGGATTGCTGCTTGACAAGATTTCAGCCCTCCGAGGGGGCGAGGCGCTGGAGCTCCGCCTCGGTCGACTTGAGCAGGTCGGTCCAGGACGCCTCGAACTTGTCGATGCCCTCGTCCTCCAGCAGCTGGACCACCTCGTCGTACGAGATCCCGAGCTTCTCGACCGCGTCGATCTCGGCGCGGGCCTGCTCGTACGTACCGGCGACGGTGTTGCCGGTGATCTTCCCGTGGTCCTCGGCGGCGAACAGGGTCGCCTCCGGCATGGTGTTCACCGTGTTCGGCGCGACCAGGTCGTCGACGTACAGGGTGTCCTTGTAGGCCGGGTCCTTGACGCCGGTGGAGGCCCACAGCGGGCGCTGCTTGTTGGCCTGCACCTTGTCCAGGGCGGCCCAGCGGTCCGAGGAGAAGACCTCCTCGTACGCCTCGTAGGCGAGGCGGGCGTTGGCGAGGCCCACCTTGCCGCGGGCGGCCTTGGCCTCGGCGGTGTCCAGGGCGTCCAGCCGCTTGTCGATCTCGGTGTCCACGCGGGACACGAAGAAGGACGCCACAGAGTGGATCTTGGAGAGGTCGAGGCCGGCGGCCTTGGCCTTCTCCAGGCCCGAGACGTAGGCGTCCATGACCTCGCGGTAGCGCTCCAGCGAGAAGATCAGCGTGACGTTGACGCTGATGCCCCGCGCGATCGTCTCGGTGATCGCGGGCAGGCCCGCCCTGGTCGCCGGGATCTTGATGAGCGTGTTCGGACGGTCGACGAGCCAGGCGAGCTGCTTGGCCTCGGCGACGGTCGACTTGGTGTTGTGCGCCAGGCGCGGGTCGACCTCGATCGAGACCCGGCCGTCCTGGCCCTGCGTCGCGTCGAAGACCGGACGCAGGATGTCGGCGGCGTCACGGACGTCCGCCGTCGTGATCATGCGGATGGCCTCTTCGACGGTGACCTTGCGGGCGGCGAGGTCCGACAGCTGCTGGTCGTAGCCGTCGCCCTGCGAGATCGCCTTCTGGAAGATCGACGGGTTGGTGGTGACGCCCACGACGTGCTGCTGGTCGATCAGTTCGGCGAGGTTGCCGGACGTGATCCGCTTGCGCGACAGGTCGTCCAGCCAGATCGCGACGCCTTCCTCGGAGAGGCGCTTCAGTGCGTCTGTCATGGAAAATGCATCTCCTACGTGTTGTATGTCAGCGTCAGCGCTGGGCTGCGGCGATCGATTCCCGCGCTGTGGCGGCCACGTTCTCGGCAGTGAAACCGAACTCCTGGAAGAGGACCTTGCCGTCGGCCGAAGCACCGAAGTGCTCCAGGGAGACGATGCGCCCCGCGTCCCCGACGAAGCGGTGCCAGGTCAGACCGATACCGGCCTCGACCGCGACACGCGCCCTGACGGACGGGGGAAGCACCGAGTCCCGGTACCCCTGGTCCTGCTCGTCGAACCACTCCACGCACGGCACGGACACGACCCGGGTCGGGGTGCCCGCCGCCTGGAGCTGCTCACGTGCCTCGACGGCCACGTGCACCTCGGAACCGGTGGCGATGAGGATGACCTCGGGCTCGGCGCTCCGGCCGTCGGCACCTTCCGCCTCGAAGAGCACGTACGCGCCCTTGGCCGTGTCCTCATTGGCCTCGTACGTGGGAACGCCCTGGCGGGTCAGCGCGAGACCGTGCGGGTTTCCCTTGCCGAAGACCTTGTTGTAGCGGCGCAGGATCTCGCGCCACACGATCGCGGTCTCGTTGGCGTCGGCCGGGCGTACGACGTTCAGCCCGGGGATGGCGCGCAGCGAGGCCAGGTGCTCGACCGGCTGGTGGGTCGGGCCGTCCTCGCCGAGCCCGACGGAGTCGTGCGTCCACACGTACGTCACCGGCAGGTGCATCAGCGCCGACAGGCGGACGGCGTTGCGCATGTAGTCGGAGAACACCAGGAAGGTGCCGCCGTAGATGCGCGTGTTGCCGTGCAGCGCGATGCCGTTCATCTCCGCGGCCATGGAGTGCTCGCGGATACCGAAGTGGATCGTGCGGCCGTACGGGTCCGCCTCCGGCAGCGGGTTGTCCGCCGGGAGGAACGAACTCGTCTTGTCGATGGTCGTGTTGTTCGAGCCTGCGAGGTCGGCGGAGCCGCCCCACAGCTCGGGGATGACCGCGCCGAGTGCCTGGAGGACCTTGCCGGACGCGGCACGCGTGGCGACGCCCTTGCCGGTCTCGAAGACCGGGAGCTTCTCCTCCCAGCCGGCCGGCAGCTCGGTCGCGGCGATGCGGTCGAACTCGGCGGCGCGCTCCGGGGCGGCGGTCCGCCACGCGGCGAAGCCCTTCTCCCACTCGGCCTTGGCCTCGCGGCCGCGGTCGAGCGCCTGGCGCGCGTGCGCCAGCACCTCGTCGGCGACCTCGAAGGACTTCTCCGGGTCGAAGCCGAGGACGCGCTTGGTGGCCGCGACCTCGTCGTCGCCGAGCGCCGAGCCGTGCGCGGCCTCGGTGTTCTGCGCGTTCGGGGCGGGCCAGGCGATGATCGAGCGCATCGCGATGAACGACGGCTTGTCCGTGACCGCCTTCGCGGCCTCGATCGCCGCGTACAGGGCGGCCGGGTCGAGGTCGCCGTTCTCGTGGGGCTCCACGCGCTGCACGTGCCAGCCGTACGCCTCGTACCGCTTGGCGGTGTCCTCGGAGACGGCCGTCTCGGTGTCGCCCTCGATCGAGATGTGGTTGTCGTCCCACAGCAGGACCAGGTTGCCGAGCTTCTGGTGGCCCGCCATCGAGGACGCCTCGCCGGAGATGCCCTCCTGGAGACAGCCGTCACCGGCGATCGCGAAGACGAAGTGGTCGAACGGGGAGGTGCCGGGGGCCGCCTCCGGGTCGAAGAGGCCGCGCTCGTAGCGGGCGGCCATCGCCATGCCCACCGCGTTGGCGACACCCTGGCCGAGCGGCCCGGTCGTCGTCTCCACGCCGCGGGTGTGCCCGTACTCGGGGTGCCCCGGAGTCTTCGAGCCCCACGTCCTGAAGGATTTGAGGTCGTCCAGCTCCAGGCCGAAGCCGGCCAGGTACAGCTGGGTGTAGAGAGTCAGGGACGAATGGCCCGCGGACAGCACGAAGCGGTCGCGCCCGGTCCAGTCGGGGTCCGCCGGGTCATGCCGCATCACCTTCTGGAAGAGGGTGTACGCGGCGGGTGCCAGACTCATCGCCGTACCCGGATGGCCGTTGCCGACCTTCTGTACGGCGTCGGCGGCCAGGATGCGGGCGGTATCCACGGCCCGCTGGTCCAGTTCGGTCCACTCGAGGTCTGTTGTGGTCGGCTTGGTGCTCACCCTGGGTCAGGGCTCCTCTCCACATGGTGCACATGTCGAATGCCGGTGCACGTGGCGCCCACCGGCTCGCTGTCGAGCCTACCCCCGTGACAACGCGCAATCTTTCGAGTCATTCCAGACTGCCGGGACTTACCCTCTTCCGCCTCCCGACCGGCGGGTTCCGTATTCGGCAAGTGAATACGGAGCCGCTCATGCGCCTGCTCAATCCGACGCCGATCAGTCCTTCGCGGGACCCTTCCAACACGACCCGACCCCCACGAAGGCCGGGGTCTGGGCAACGTCTACAGTGGCGTGGTACGCGCGAGCCTTTACCGGGAGTTCACACTCGGGGCTCGCTGGGAAGTCTCTGTCAGGGGTGTGCGTGACGGCCGTTGAATCCCGTCCAGCGGGACTGCTCGGAGGGACGAGCCAGGGCAGAAAACACCGGCCGTTCGGGGCCCGGGTCAAGGCGTTCGTCGCTCTCACCAAGCCGCGGATCATCGAACTGCTGCTGATCACCACGGTGCCGGTGATGTTTCTGGCACAGCAGGGTGTGCCCGACCTGAAGCTGGTGCTCCTCACCTGCCTCGGCGGTTACCTCTCCGCCGGCGGCGCCAACGCACTGAACATGTACATCGACCGCGACATCGACGCGCTCATGGAACGTACGGCGCAGCGCCCGCTGGTCACCGGAATGGTGAGCCCGCGCGAGTGCCTCGCCTTCGGCATCACACTCGGCGTGGTCTCCACACTCCTGTTCGGGCTGGCCGTCAACTGGCTGTCCGCCTGGCTGTCGCTGGGAGCCCTGCTCTTCTACGTCGTCGTCTACACGATGATCCTCAAACGGCGTACGTCGCAGAACATCGTGTGGGGCGGTATCGCAGGCTGTCTGCCCGTCCTCATCGGCTGGTCCGCCGTCACCAACTCCATGTCGTGGGCCCCGATCATCCTTTTCCTCGTCATGTTCTTCTGGACGCCGCCGCACTACTGGCCGCTCTCCATGAAGGTGCGGGAGGACTACGCGCGCGTGGGTGTGCCGATGCTGCCGGTCGTCGCTTCCAACAAGGTCGTCGCGCGGCAGATCGTCCTCTACAGCTGGGCCATGGTCGCCGTCTCCCTGCTTCTGACGCCGCTCGGCTACACGGGCTGGTTCTACACCGTCGTGGCCCTGGTGACCGGAGGGTTCTGGCTCTGGGAGGCGCACGGGTTGCAGTCCCGTGCGAAGGGGGGCGCCGTGGGTGCCAAGCTGAAGGAGATGCGGCTGTTCCACTGGTCGATCACGTATGTGTCGCTGCTGTTCGTGGCGGTGGCCGTGGACCCGTTCCTGCGCTGACGCGCTGGCGCGCTGCTTCGGGGCTTGCTGGGGTGCGTTGCCGGGTGCCGGTCCGTCGTGGCTGGTCGCGCAGTTCCCCGCGCCCCTGAAAGATTGCGCCGTTCCCCGCGCCCCCAGAAGCAAAGACTGCGCCGTTTCCCGCGGCCCTGATGGGGCCCTTGGTCCGGCGGGGTTCGTGGGGAAGGCCACTCGGCCTCGGCGTCGCCTGGTGATCTACCCGTCGGTAGCATCTGGGCATGGCAGATATCCAGCAGGTTGACGAGGGTGCGGGCCCCGAGCGGGACGCCAAGGGTGCGCGGCGTACGGCGAAGCTCGCCCAGCAGATCTCCTCCTTCGCGCAGGCCCATGGTGGCGCCGAGGGACAGATCGCGTATCTCGGGCAGAAGGGCGCCCGGATCGTCCTCGTGGGGGAGGACGGCGAGTGGGGCGACCTGGTGGCCCCCACCCATGCCGTCGCCGAACAGGCCGTGAAGCAGTCCGGCATCACCGTCCACGAGGACTTCGACGCCGAGTTCGCGAACAAGGTCAGGACGGGCCCGTACGAGTGGACCCGCATGGCCGGCATCCAGGTAGGCGGCCCCCGCAACACCTGACCCGCGGCCCCGAAGAGGCAACCCGTACCCACACCCACACCTGAGACCCACCTCACCCGTTAAGCCCTGCACATGGCAGAGCCCACTCGTGGGGAGTCCGGATGATCGAAACGCCGTCGCTGGTGGACCAGTACTGCCACGGCGTGCTGAGGGCGGAGCTGGGCCTCGGCACCTTCGAGGCCCACCTGGCCAGGGGCGAGGGGTTGCCCGCCGCCGGCACCACGTTCTTCGACACGCAGACCGGTTTCGCCGTACGCCGCTGGTGCCCCCCACTGCTGGGTCTGGAACCGCACTGTCCGCCCGCCCACTACCTGGCGCGACGCCGGGAGCTCGGCGTCCTGGAATCGGGGCGCAAGCTGCTGCGGGGGAGCGGCATCACGACGTATCTGGTCGACACCGGGCTGCCGGGCGACCTCACAGGACCCGGCGAGATGGCCTCCACGGGGGCCGCCGACGCCCACGAGATCGTCCGTCTCGAACTGCTCGCCGAGCAGGTCGCCGACACCTCCGGCACCGTCGAGTCGTTTCTCGCCAACCTCGCCGAGTCGGTGCACGGGGCGGCCGCGAACGCCGTGGCCTTCACCTCGGTGGCGGGCGTACGGCACGGACTGGCGCTCGCGCCCGAACCGCCCGGACCAGGAGAGGTGCGGGGCGCGGCGGGGCGGTGGCTGACAGGCCGCCGGGTGGGCGGCGCCCTGAGCGATCCGGTCCTGCTCAGGCACCTGCTGTGGATCGCGGTCGCCTCCGGCCGGCCGCTCCAGCTGCACGCCGGCCTCGGCGAGCCCGGACAGCGCATCGACCGCACCGACCCCGTCCTGCTCACCGACTTCGCCCGTGCCACGGCCGGCCTCGGCACCGACCTGGTGCTGCTGCACGGCTACCCGTACCACCGGCACGCGGCGCATCTCTCGGGGGTGTTCCCGCATGTGTACGCCGACCTCGGCGCGGCGCTCGTGCGCACCGGTGCGCGGGCCGCGGCCGTCCTCTCGGAGATTCTGGAACTCGCCCCCTTCGGCAAGCTTCTCTTCTCCAGCGGGGCACATGGACTGCCCGAACTCCATGTGGTCGGAGCGTGTCTCTTCCGCGAGGCGCTCGCACGGGTGCTCGGTACCTGGGTGGCCGAGGGCGCCTGGGCCCTGGCCGACGCGCAGCGCGTGGCGGGGCTGATCGCGGCGGGCAACGCGCAGCGGGTGTACGGAGTGAAGTGAGTTGCGGAGACTGTGCGCATGACGCACAGCGGCGCCACCGACCTGCTCCTCGACCGCTTCCGTGCCGAACTGCGCGACCTCGCCCCCGTGGCCGTATGGGCACACGGCTCGCTCGGCGGGGGCGACTACCAGGAGGGCCGCAGCGACCTGGACCTGATCGTGGTCCTGGCCGGCCCGATCACGGCGAGAACCGTCTGGCGGGTGGCCCGGCTGCACGCCCGCCTGCGTAACGAGCCGCTCGTGGCCAAGCTGCACTGCAGCTGTCTGACGCCCGGCACGGCGGCCGACGCGGAGCGGTGGCACCTCACCTGGGCGCACCAGCAGCTCTTCAAACGGCCGGTCACGCCGGTGACCCGGCGTGAACTGCACACCTTCGGGCTGGTCCTGTCGGGGGCGGGGCCCCAGGGCCTGCTGCCACCGGTGACGGACGCGGAACTCGCCGCGTTCGTCGTGCGGGATCAGCGGGACTTCTGGCGCCGCGAGGTGAACCGGGTCGGCAACTGGACGCAGGACGCCTGGGTGGACGTCGGGCTGACCACCCACGCCCGTGCCGCGGTCACCCTCAAGGACGGGCGGCTGATCACCAAGCAGGAGGCGCTCGACCTGCTGCCCGGTCTGGGCGCGCCCGTCGAGGTGGTCACCGACATCAGGAGGCGGCGCTACCGGCAACTGGGGGAGCCGGCGCCGGGCCTGGAGTGGGTGGCCCGCAGGGCGGAGCTGACCCGGGACTACCTCGGACCGGCGATCGACCGTCTCGTGGCCGCGTACGAGTGATCGGTTACGAGACGATCGACCGACGACCCGGCCGAACGAAGCGACGACCAGACGCCCTCGCGCAGAGAGGGCGCGGAGAGGGCTTCAGACCCCGGCGCGGACCGCTGATCCGGTCTGTGTGGGGCCCGGCACCACGGGTTCGGTCTCCGGCCGCTCCCGCAGGGCCAGCAGCACTCGGAGCGTGGCGATCCACACCAGGCAGGAGCCGAACATGTGGAGGCCGACCAGAACCTCCGGCAGATCCGTGAAGTACTGGACGTAGCCGATGGCGCCCTGCGCGAGGAGCACCAGGAAGAGGTCGCGGGTGCGGTGCAGGGGGCCCTTGGGGGCGTCGACGGCCTTCAGGACGAACCACAGGGCGAAGGCCAGCGTCACCACGATCCAGGCCAGAACGGCATGCAGCTTGGTGACGTTCTCCCAGTTCAGCGGGATGCGCTCGACCTCGCTCGAGTCGCCGGCGTGCGGACCCGCGCCGGTGACGACCGTGCCCACCGCGATCAGCAGGACGGTGACGGCGACCAGGATCCACGCCATCTGCCGCACCGGCCCGCCGACCAGCGGACGCGGCGCGTCGTCACCCTCACGGGTGCGCTGCCACATCACCGTGGCGACGGCGATCAGGGCGGTGGAGAGGAGGAAGTGGGCGGCGACCGTGTACGGGTTCAGACCCACCAGGACGACGACGCCGCCGAGGACCGCGTTGCCCATGACGACCCAGAACTGCGTCCAGCCGAGCCGGGTGAGACTGCGGCGGTACGGCTTCTGTGAGCGCGCGGTGATGATCGCCCAGCCGACCGCGGCGCACAGGACGTACGTCAGCATGCGGTTGCCGAACTCGATGACGCCGTGCACGCCCATCTCGCTCGTGGTGGTGAGCGAGGTGTCGGTGCACTTGGGCCAGGTCGGGCAGCCGAGGCCCGAGCCGGTCAGCCGGACCGCACCACCGGTGACCACGATCAGTACGGCCATGACGAGCGCGATGAGAGCGGCGCGCCGGACCGTCCGGGGCGACGGGGTCCAGCGCCCGGCGATGAAGGCGAGTGGGTTGCGCACGGCTTGAGCGGCGTCCGCTCGGGTCACGTTGGGCACGCGCTCCATCGTAGGGGGCCGCTTGTGCACGCTTTCACGAACCCCCTCCCCGCCACCGCGTGCCATCGAGCCGTCGCTCCCCGTCGCGCTGTCGCCCATGATCGTGCCGTCACTCCCAGCGGAAGAACCTGCCGGCGGCGGCGAGGCCCACGATCGCCCACACGGCCAGGATCCCGAGGTCGCCCCAGGGCATCCCGGCCCCGTGCTGGAGCACGTCCCGCAGCCCGTCCGAGAGGGCCGAGATCGGCAGCAGGCCGAGGACGTCCTGCGCCGCCTGCGGGAACTTGTCCAGCGGGACGATCACGCCACCGCCGACGAGCAGCAGCAGGAAGACCAGGTTCGCGGCGGCCAGCGTGGCCTCCGCCTTCAGCGTCCCCGCCATGAGGAGGCCGAGGCCGGAGAACGCGGCGGTGCCCAGGACCAGCAGGAGCAGCACGGCGAAGGGGTTGCCCCCGGGCGACCAGCCGAGGGCGAGGGCGATCACCGTCACGAGGATCACCTGGAGGACCTCCGTGACCAGCACGGACAGGGTCTTGGCCGTCATCAGCCCCCAGCGGGGCAGCGGCGAGACCGCGAGCCGCTTCAGCACGCCGTACCGCCGCTCGAAGCCCGTCGCGATCGCCTGGCCGGTGAACGCCGTCGACATCACGGCCAGCGCGAGGATGCCCGGTGTCAGGAAGTCGACCGCCTCGCCCTCGCCCGTGTCGACGATGTCCACCGCGCTGAACAGCACGAGCAGCAGCGTCGGGATGACGACCGTCAGCAGCAGCTGCTCGCCGTTGCGCAGCAGCATCCTCGTCTCCAGCGCCGCCTGCGCCGCGATCATGCGGGGCAGCGGGGCCGCTCCGGGCCTCGGCGCGTAGGCGCCCCCGCCGGTGGTCCGGGCGTCCGTTCCCGTCGTTCCCGCGCTCATCCGCGCAGCTCCTTACCGGTGAGCTCCAAGAAGACGTCCTCCAGAGTGTGCCGCTCCACCGAGATCTTCTCCGGCATCACCCCGTGCTGGGCGCACCAGGTGGTGACGGTCGCGAGCAGCTGCGGGTCGATCTTGCCGCCCACCCGGTACGAGCCAGGCGTCAGCTCGGCCGCCGTGGAGTCCGCGGGGAGGGCCTTGAGGAGGGCGGTCACGTCCAGGCCGGGGCGGCCGCTGAACCGCAGGGTGTTCTCGGCGCCCCCGCGGCACAGCTCCTCGGGGGAACCCTGGGCGATGACCCGGCCCGCGTCGATGATCGCCACGTCGTCGGAGAGCTGCTCGGCCTCGTCCATGTGGTGCGTGGTCAGGATGACCGAGACACCGTCGGCGCGCAGATCGCGTACGAGCTCCCAGGTGGCCCGGCGGGCCTGTGGGTCCAGGCCCGCGGTCGGCTCGTCCAGGAAGACCAGCTCGGGGCGGCCGACGACCGCCATGGCGAGCGCGAGGCGCTGCTGCTGGCCTCCCGACAGCCGCCGGTACGTCGTCCGGCTGCAGCTGCCGAGACCCAGGCGTTCGGTCAGCGCGTCCACGTCCAGCGGATGCGCGTGCAGCGCGGCCACATGCCGGAGCATCTCGTCGGCGCGTGCGCCGGAGTAGACGCCGCCGGACTGGAGCATCACGCCGATACGGGGGCGCAGGGCGGCGCTGTCGCGCACCGGGTCGAGGCCCAGTACCCGGACGGTTCCGGAGTCCGGTCTCCGGTATCCCTCGCAGCTCTCGACGGTGGTCGTCTTGCCCGCGCCGTTGGGTCCGAGGACGGCGGTGATGCCCGCCCGGGCCACCAGATCCAGGCCGTCCACCGCGGTTTTCCTGCCGTACCGCTTCACCAGGCCGCTGACCTGGACGACGGGGTCACTTCGCATGGACGCCAAGTCTAGGGACGGCCGGGCGGGTGCCGGTGGGCGGGTGGGCGCACGCCGGGCGCGCGCACCGGATCGGTCGATCAAAGATCATTCCCGCAGGTCAGATTTAGGTTTACCTAAGTGATGCACCGCACCTCGCCTGGCGTGGACACGGCTTGGCAGTCTCTGAGGAATTACGCAACAATGGCGTTGTGAAAAACGTTGGCGAGGCTCGGGAGACCCCCACGGGGGCCCCGCAGGAGGAACTCGTGACCGGGGAGCGCTCCACGCGCAACCGGGTCGCGCGATCCGTCCTGGACCACGGCCCGTCGACCGTGGCCGACCTCGCCGGACGGCTGGGCCTGACCCATGCGGCCGTCCGCCGGCACCTTGACGCTCTTGTCTCCGACGACGTCGTGGAGGCCCGCGAACAGCGGATCTACGGCGCCCGTACGCGCGGACGGCCCGCCAAGGTGTTCGCCCTGACCGACTGCGGCCGGGACGCCTTCGACCAGTCCTACGACAAGCTCGCCGCGGACGCCCTGCGCTGGATCACGGAGCGGGAGGGCGGGGAGGACGCCCTCGTCGCCTTCGCCCGCGCCAGGATGGCCGCTCAGGCCGGGGCGTACCGCGAGGCGGTCGAGTCCGCCGCTCCCGAAAAACGGGCCGAAGCGCTGGCCAAAGCCTTGAGCGCGGACGGGTACGCTGCTACAGCGCGCAGCGCACCGGTCGGCGAGCAGCTCTGCCAGCACCACTGCCCGGTCGCCCATGTCGCCGAGCAGTTTCCGCAGCTGTGCGAGGCGGAGACCGAGTTCTTCTCCCAGCTGCTGGGTACCCACGTGCAGCGGCTGGCGACCATCGCCCACGGCGACGGTGTCTGCACGACGTTCATCCCCAAGATTTCCAAGGCCCCAAAGGCTTCAAAGACTCCAAAGATTTCACCGTCTTCCAAGACCACTGATAACGCATCCGCACGTACCGCCGGGAGGAACCCCGCATGACGCTCCCCATCGAGGAGACCACCCACCCCGAGCTTGAGGGTCTGGGCACCTACGAATACGGCTGGGCCGACTCCGACGTGGCTGGTGCCTCTGCCAAGCGCGGTATCAACGAGAACGTCGTCCGGGACATCTCCGCGAAGAAGAGCGAGCCGGAGTGGATGACCAAGCTCCGGCTCAAGGGCCTGCGCCTGTTCGACAAGAAGCCCATGCCGAACTGGGGTTCCGACCTCTCGGGCATCGACTTCGACAACATCAAGTACTTCGTGCGCTCCACGGAGAAGCAGGCCCAGTCCTGGGAGGACCTGCCCGAGGACATCAAGAGCACGTACGACAGGCTCGGCATCCCCGAGGCGGAGAAGCAGCGCCTCGTCGCCGGTGTCGCGGCCCAGTACGAGTCCGAGGTCGTCTACCACCAGATCAACGAGGAGCTCGAGGCGCAGGGTGTCATCTTCATGGACACCGACACGGCGCTGAAGGAGCACCCGGAGCTCTTCAAGGAGTACTTCGGCACCGTCATCCCGGTCGGCGACAACAAGTTCGCGTCGCTGAACTCCGCGGTGTGGTCCGGCGGCTCGTTCATCTACGTGCCGCCGGGCGTGCACGTCGAGATCCCGCTCCAGGCCTACTTCCGTATCAACACGGAGAACATGGGCCAGTTCGAGCGGACGCTGATCATCGTCGACGAGGACGCCTACGTCCACTACGTCGAGGGCTGCACGGCGCCGATCTACAAGTCGGACTCCCTGCACTCCGCGGTCGTCGAGATCATCGTGAAGAAGGGCGCCCGCTGCCGCTACACGACCATCCAGAACTGGTCGAACAACGTCTACAACCTGGTCACCAAGCGCGCCGTGGCGTACGAGGGCGCGACCATGGAGTGGGTCGACGGCAACATCGGCTCCAAGGTCACCATGAAGTACCCGGCTGTCTACCTCATGGGTGAGCACGCCAAGGGCGAGACCCTGTCGATCGCCTTCGCGGGCGAGGGCCAGCACCAGGACGCCGGCTCCAAGATGGTCCACATGGCGCCGAACACGTCCTCCAACATCGTGTCGAAGTCCGTGGCACGCGGTGGCGGCCGTACGTCCTACCGCGGTCTCGTCGAGATCGCCGAGGGCGCCCACGGATCGAAGTCGAACGTGCTGTGCGACGCGCTGCTCGTCGACACCATCTCCCGCTCGGACACGTACCCCTACGTGGACGTCCGTGAGGACGACGTGTCCATGGGCCACGAGGCGACGGTCTCCAAGGTCAGCGATGACCAGCTCTTCTACCTGATGAGCCGGGGCATGACCGAGTTCGAGGCGATGGCCATGATCGTGCGCGGCTTCGTAGAGCCCATCGCGAAGGAGCTGCCCATGGAGTACGCCCTGGAGCTCAACCGGCTGATCGAACTGCAGATGGAAGGCGCGGTCGGTTAAGACCCGCCTCCGAAGCAGTCGCCAGATTTCTGACGAAGGAAGAGAGCAGACCGACAGCCATGGCTGAGGCGCAAAATATCCCTGTGGGCTCCACCACCGCAGGCCAGATGGCGGTGGCCGCCGAGTCGACCGTCGCCACGCGCATGAGCGCACCCCCGTCCTTCGACGTGGCGGACTTCCCCGTCCCCCACGGCCGTGAGGAGGAATGGCGGTTCACCCCGCTGGAGCGGCTGCGCGGGCTGCACGACGGCACCGCGGTCGCCACCGGCGACGGTGTGAAGGTCGACATCGACGCGCCCGAGGGCGTCGTCGTCGAGACCGTCGGCCGCGACGACGACCGGCTCGGCCGGGCGGGCACCCCGGCGGACCGCGTCGCCGCGCAGGCCTACTCGGCGTTCGAGAAGGCCGGCGTCGTCACCGTCCCCAAGGAGACGGTGCTCACCGAGCCGATCCGTATCGCCGTGCACGGCGAGGGCGGTGTCGCCTACGGCCACCAGGTCATCGAGCTGGGAGCCTTCGCCGAGGCCGTCGTCGTCATCGACCACACCGGTGACGCGGTGCTCGCGGCCAACGTCGACTACGTCCTCGGCGACGGTGCCAAGCTCACCGTCGTCTCCGTCCAGGACTGGGACGACAAGGCCGTCCACGTCGGCCAGCACAACGCGCTGATCGGCCGGGACGCCACCTTCAAGTCCTTCGTGGTCACCTTCGGCGGCGACCTCGTACGCCTCCACCCGCGGGTCTCCTACGCAGGCACCGGCGGCGAGGCCGAGCTCTTCGGCCTGTACTTCACGGACGCCGGCCAGCACCAGGAGCACCGCCTCCTGGTCGACCACAACGTCCCGCACTGCAAGTCCAACGCGGTCTACAAGGGTGCGCTCCAGGGTGAGGGCGCCCACGCGGTGTGGATCGGCGACGTCCTCATCGAGGCCGCGGCCGAGGGCACGGACACGTACGAGATGAACCGGAACCTGGTTCTGACCGACGGCGCCCGCGTCGACTCCGTGCCGAACCTGGAGATCGAGACCGGCGAGATCGTCGGTGCCGGACACGCCTCGGCGACCGGCCGCTTCGACGACGAGCAGCTCTTCTACCTGATGGCCCGCGGCATCACGGCCGACGACGCCCGCCGGCTGGTGGTCCGCGGCTTCTTCGCCGAGCTGGTCCAGCAGATCGGCGTCGACGACATCCAAGAGCGCCTTCTCGTGAAAATCGACGAGGAGCTGGAGGCGTCGGTCTGATGACCACCACCTTCGACCGTGCCCGGTTCACCCGGGTCTGCGGGCTGAGCGAGCTGGAGGAGGACACCCCGAAGCGGGTGGAACTCGACGGCACGCCGGTCTCGGTCGTCCGTACCGAGGGGGAGGTGTTCGCGATCAACGACATCTGCTCGCACGCGAACGTCTCGCTCTCAGAGGGCGAGGTGGAGGACTGTCAGATCGAGTGCTGGCTGCACGGCTCCGCGTTCGACCTCAGAACAGGCAAGCCGTCCGGCCTTCCCGCGACGCGCCCCGTCCCCGTATACCCCGTAAAGATCGAAGGGGACGACGTGTTCGTCTCCCTCACCCAGGAGTCCTGAGGTACCCATGGCAACGCTTGAAATCCGAGACCTGCACGTCACCGTCGAGGCCGACAACGCCACGAAGGAGATCCTCAAGGGCGTCGACCTCACCGTGAAGCAGGGCGAGACACACGCCATCATGGGCCCGAACGGCTCCGGCAAGTCGACTCTCGCCTACTCCCTCGCGGGTCACCCGAAGTACACGATCACCAGCGGCACCGTCACCCTCGACGGCGAGGACGTCCAGGAGATGTCCGTCGACGAGCGCGCCCGCGCCGGCCTGTTCCTGGCGATGCAGTACCCGGTCGAGATCCCCGGTGTCTCCGTCTCCAACTTCCTGCGCACCTCCGCCACCGCCATCCGCGGCGAGGCCCCCAAGCTGCGCACCTGGGTGAAGGAGGTCCGGGAGGCCATGGAGCGCCTCAACATGGACCCGGCCTTCGCCGAGCGCAACGTGAACGAGGGCTTCTCCGGCGGTGAGAAGAAGCGCCACGAGATCCTTCAGCTGGAGCTGCTCAAGCCGAAGATCGCGGTCCTCGACGAGACCGACTCCGGTCTGGACGTCGACGCCCTGCGTGTCGTCTCCGAGGGCGTCAACCGCGTCCGTGAGAGCGGTGAGGTCGGCACCCTGCTGATCACGCACTACACGCGGATCCTGCGCTACATCAAGCCCGACCACGTGCACGTGTTCGCGAACGGCCGCATCGCCGCGTCCGGCGGCCCGGAGCTCGCCGACCAGCTTGAGGCCGAGGGCTACGACAAGTACGTGAAGAGCGGCTCCGCGGGCGGATCGAACGCAGAGGAGGACATCGCGTGACACATCTGCCGGGCCTCCTCGACACAGAGGCGATCCGCAAGGACTTCCCCATCCTGGACCGCCGGGTCCACGACGGTCAGAAGCTTGTCTACCTGGACAACGCGGCGACCTCGCAGAAGCCGCGCCAGGTGCTGGACGCACTCAGTGGCTACTACGAGAACCACAACGCCAACGTCCACCGCGGCGTGCATGTGCTCGCGGAGGAGGCCACGGCGCTGTACGAGGGCGCGCGCGACAAGGTCGCCGCCTTCATCAACGCGCCGAGCCGCAACGAGGTGATCTTCACGAAGAACGCCTCCGAGTCGCTCAACCTCGTGGCCAACATGCTCGGCTGGGCGGACGACCCCTACCGGGTCGACCACGAGACCGAGATCGTCATCACGGAGATGGAGCACCACTCCAACATCGTCCCGTGGCAGCTGCTCGCGCAGCGCACGGGCGCGAAGCTGAAGTGGTTCGGCCTGACCGACGACGGCCGTCTCGACCTGTCCAACATCGACGAGGTCATCACGGAGAAGACGAAGATCGTCTCCTTCGTGCTGGTGTCGAACATCCTGGGCACGGTCAACCCGGTCGAGGCGATAGTGCGCCGAGCGCAGGAGGTCGGTGCGCTGGTCTGCATCGACGCCTCCCAGGCCGCCCCGCACATGCCGCTGGACGTACAGGCCCTGCAGGCCGACTTCGTGGCCTTCACCGGCCACAAGATGTGCGGCCCGACCGGTATCGGCGTCCTCTGGGGCCGCCAGGAGCTGCTGGAGGACCTGCCCCCGTTCCTGGGCGGCGGGGAGATGATCGAGACGGTGTCGATGCACTCGTCGACGTACGCTCCCGCCCCGCACAAGTTCGAGGCGGGCACCCCGCCGATCGCCCAGGCGGTCGGTCTCGGCGCGGCGATCGACTATCTGAGCGCGATCGGCATGGACAAGATCCTCGCCCACGAGCACGCGATCACCGAGTACGCGGTGAAGCGGTTCGCCGAGGTCCCGGGCCTGCGGATCATCGGCCCGACGACGGCCGAGGGCCGCGGCGCGACGATCTCGTTCACGCTGGGTGACATCCACCCGCACGACGTGGGTCAGGTGCTCGACGAACAGGGCATCGCGGTCCGGGTCGGACACCACTGTGCACGGCCTGTCTGCCTGCGGTACGGAATTCCTGCGACCACGCGAGCGTCGTTCTATCTGTACTCCACGGCGACCGAGGTCGACGCACTGGTCGACGGCCTGGAGCACGTACGGAACTTCTTCGGCTGAGGAGCTGGCTGAGTCGTGAGGCTTGATTCGATGTACCAGGAAGTCATCCTGGACCACTACAAGCACCCGCACGGGCGCGGTCTGCGGGACGGCGACGCCGAGGTGCACCACGTCAACCCGACGTGCGGCGACGAGATCACGCTGCGCGTGAAGTACGACGGCACGACGATCAGTGACGTCTCGTACGAGGGCCAGGGCTGTTCCATCAGCCAGGCTTCGGCCTCCGTGCTGAACGAGCTGCTCGTGGGCAAGGACCTGGCCGAGGCGCAGAAGACCCAGGAGACCTTCCTGGAGCTGATGCAGTCCAAGGGCCGCATCGAGCCGGACGACGCGATGCAGGAGATCCTGGAGGACGCGGTCGCGTTCGCCGGGGTCTCGAAGTACCCGGCCCGCGTGAAGTGCGCGTTGCTGAGCTGGATGGCCTGGAAGGACGCGACGGCCCAGGCCCTGGGCGAGGCCGGCGCCGAAAGGAAGACAGCATGAGCGAGACCATCGAGATGAAACCGGCCTCCGAGGAAGAAGTCCGCGAGGCGCTGTACGACGTCGTCGACCCCGAGCTGGGCATCGACGTCGTCAACCTCGGACTGATCTACGGCATCCACGTCGACGACGCGAACATCGCGACGATCGACATGACCCTGACGTCGGCGGCGTGTCCGCTCACCGACGTCATCGAGGACCAGGCCAAGTCCGCCACGGACGGCATCGTGAACGAGCTCCGCATCAACTGGGTGTGGATGCCGCCGTGGGGCCCGGACAAGATCACGGACGACGGCCGCGACCAGCTTCGGGCGCTGGGCTTCAACGTCTGAGCACCCTCTGAGTCCTGCCTGTATGTGCGTACGTGCGCGGCCCCCGGCGATTGTGCCGGGGGCCGCGCACGTGTGCGGGTGCGGGTGCCTCAGCCCAGGCCCTTGACCAGGCGGAACGCCGAGTCCGCCCGGTAGAGACCGTTGTTCTCGTACGAGTCCAGGCGGAGCCGGAAGTCGCGGTGCCGCAGGAAACGGCCGCGGTAGTTGACCGACTCCAGCATGACCGCGTCGGAGAAGGCCGACGGGCGCGGACAGAACGTGGCGTCCTTCTTGAAGAGCTCGGAGCCGTTGTGGCGGTCGGCGCGCAGCCGGAACTGGGCGTGGCGCAGATAGCGGCCGTCGCCCAGCGAGAACGAGACGCAGTCGGCGTCGGCGAGGCCGGGGACCAGCTTGAAAGAGGCTGCCTGCCTGGTCCGGGACGAGCTGCGCGAGTTCACCTGGTCGAGCCGCACGGAGTCGCGGTCGAGGCGCCAGTAGCGGTCGGTGTAGTTGACCGCCTGGATGGACTTCCGCGAGGACGAGGGAGTGGACGCCGGCGGCTTGCCGGAGGACGCGGCCTTCGACTTCGACGGCCGCGGCACCGGCTCGGAGCCGGCGCCGCCCTGCTGGTCCGCGGGTGACGTGGAGCCCTCCGCGGTGGTCCCGGAGGGATCGGGGGCGGCCAGACCGCTCTTGCCGCTGGGCGCCGTGGCCGCGGTGGGCGGGGCGGGCACGAGCAGTTCGTCCGTGGCGGAGGCGTTCTTCGTCCGTTCCTTGGACGAGGTGTCGGTGTCCTTGTCCAGCACGGCGACCGTCGTCACGGTGGAGGCGAGGACCGCCAGCAGCAGTGCTCCGGCCAGCCAGAGCCTGCGCGTCCCGGGTATGCGGGACTGGTCCAGGGTCTCGCCGGTCTCCCACACCTTCGCAAGGTGGGCCGACGGATCAGGATGGGATTCGGTACTTCTTTCGGGCATGCGCGGTTCCCCCCGGCGTCGCCGTCGAGGGCGGACGCGGTGCGGTCATGTGTCGTGGAGCAAGTGGAACTAGTGGAACAAGTGGAGCAAATAAAGCAAGTAGAACGAGAGGAGGCGGAGGTCACGGGCACACGGGGCGGCCCTGGTCGGGAGAGCCGTGTGCGCGACGAGGGGAACCTTAGTGGAACTTGTGCGCGTCGAGTAAGCATTCCTGAGAGCGGTTTCTACCCGAACTCACGGCGGTCGTCGGCCGATTGACGCCCATCTTCGCGTTGGTCGGCCCAGAAAGATAGTTTAAGGCTTAAGGATTCGAGATCAGGGCCCTGAGGGCGGGGTCCGGCGCCTGAGACGCAAGTTGAGCGCAGGCTCGGGCGCCGAAAGGGTGTTCTGCTAGCGCCTTCCGAAGACGGACAGGAGGGCGGCGATCCGTTCGCGGCTTCCGTTGTTCTGGACCGGGGCCGCCGTGAGGACGTCCAGGTGCTGGTAGCCGGGGAGAACGACGGGGTTCTTGTCCGCCGGGATGTGGTCCGCCAGGATGCCGTCACCCGCGACGAAGGTGATCGCCGGATTGGCGGTCAGTCCTTCGGGGTGCGCCATGTGCCGGGCGATCCGCGGGTCGTCCACGAAGGAGAGGTCCGTGACGAGCTTCGTCGGGAAGTAGTCCTCGGTGAAGTCCAGCGGCTGCTCGGAGAGGCTCCGGGCCAGCTCCCCGATGTCCGAGACCTCCTTGGCGGCCGTGGTGAACGGCGTGCCGTCGGCCGAGCGGTGCACCGGGTCGTCCGACGCGCCCACCCGGTCGAAGTCGCGCCAGGTGTAGAGGGGGCCGCCCGGCTCGTCCGGGATCGCCTTCAGCTCCGTACCGAACAGGGCGGGCGAGCCCTGGACGTCGTTCGAGACGGGGAAGTCCTTGTCGGCGAGCCGGCCGCCGTCGAAGAGGCCCACACTGCTCTGGATGAAGGACAACGGGGCCGAGTTGTCGTCCATGAAGGCGCCCAGGACCGCCTCGTTGGTGAGCCGGAAATCGCGGATCGCCGGTTTGCCGCTCAGGAACACGGCCGCGTTCTTCGAGAACATCGTGCGGGTCGTCGTCTCGATGTTGGAGTTCGCCGGCAGGGCGTTCTGAAGCGTGGACTGCGTGTCGGGCGCGACGCGCGCGGCCAGACCACTGATCGCGAGCACGTTCATGATCTCCGGGTTGATCACCGCGGGGAGGGCCAGGAAGCGGGGCAGGACGCCGGTGCGCAGACCCGCCTGTACGGCGGTGTACCCGAGGCCCGTCTCCGGGACCGTGCCCTTGGGCAGCAGGCCGCCGTTGAGGGTGCCCGAACCGCCGTTCAGGTCATCGAGGTTGACGGCGATCGTCGTGTCCAGGGCGAAGTAGCCCGCGCACTGGTTGTAGCCCGCGTCCGACTTCGTCGCGCTGTTCCCGTCGAAGTCCCAGGTGGCGAAGGCGCCGGTGAGCACCCCGCCGAGCGAGTGCCCGCCGCACAGCACCTTCTCCTTGCGCAGCTTCTGGTCGGGCAGCTCCGCGGTCAGCAGGTCGTACTGGTCACGGACGGTCTGCTCCAGACCGACCTCGCCGAGCCAGCCCACCTGATCGCTCGTCAGGAAACCGTCGAAAGCGCGGCCGTCGACCTTCTGGCCCTCGTAGTAGTAGCCGACTGCCTTGCTCGCGCTGCCCGTTGCGATACCGGCGTTGTCCTCCAGGCAGTTGGAGCGCCGGTCCAGGGCCCAGAACTCGATGTGCTCGCCGTTGTCGGCTGCCGCTCTCACCGTGTTGCGGGCCACGCTGTCGAAGGCCCCCGCGCCCTCCAGGATGCCGGGCTGGGCGACCAGGATCCGGTCGGCGTCGGCCGACCTCGCCGGTCCGTCCGAGGAGCGGTAACGGAGGTACGACAGCCGGTCGCAGCGTGCCGGGCGGCTTCCGGCGGTGGCGGGCAGCGGGATCCGCAGGGAGACCTGGGTCTCGGTGACTCCCGTGACCGGGGAGGCGGAGGGCACCGGCGTCTCGGTACGGGCCTCGGCGGCGGCCAGGGCTCCGTCGAAGCGTGCTCCGTCGACCGGTGCTCCGTCGGTAGAGGGCGCCGCGGTCAGCGCGGCCACGGCGAGCGTTCCCGCGGCCAGCGGGCGCAGCCGGCGGGCACGGCGTGGGGGGACTCCTGTGCTCATGATTGTCTCCATCGGGGGCGACAGCGGTCCGGATTACCGCACAGTAACTACCGGTAACTTCCGTGTGCCATAAGGAAAATGAGCGAACGGGGGCGGGCCGCTGCGCACATTCCCACAGGCGCCTCGCGGATCGGCCCTGGACGGTCGCCGCGCGCGCCGCCCTCCAGGATCCCGGTGCCGAGGAGTGGGGCCGGGACTTCGCCGACCTCCTCACCCGCCGCACTGACCCGGTGACCGCGCGGGCGCTGGTGGCGCTGATCGACGGGATCTGCCTTCAGGTACTGCTGACGGGGGCGCCGTACGACGAGGAGTACGTGCGGGAGGTGCTGGCGCGGGTGATCGTCTGAGGAGCGGAGGGCACAGGGGCAACGGGGCAGAAGGGCGGAGGGGCGGAGAGGGATGGGGGCCTGAGGGGATGGGCCCGGCTCGCACCCTGAGACGTCCTCGCCGCCGGTTGGCCCGTACCGCCCCCGGGCAGTTAGGTTGCCCTCATGACCGACACGACTGCTCCTCGTACCACCGGCGCCGTGGCCGCCGGGCTCGCCACGATCGCCGCCGACGGCACCGTCCTCGACACCTGGTTCCCGGCCCCGGAACTGGTCGCCGAGCCCGGCCCCTCCGGCTCCGAGCGGCTGTCCGCCGAGCGCGCGGCGGAACTGCTCGGCGAGGGCGCCGTGAAGGCGATCGGCCCGGACGCCCGCCGTGGCGTCGAGGTGGTCGCGGTCCGCACGGTCATCGCCTCACTCGAAGAGAAGCCGCTGGACGCGCACGACGTGTACCTGCGCCTCCACCTGCTCTCGCACCGCCTGGTGAAGCCGCACGGGCAGAGCCTCGACGGCATGTTCGCGCACCTCGCCAACGTCGCCTGGACCTCGCTCGGACCGGTGGCCGTCGACGACGTGGAGAAGGTCCGGCTGAACGCCCGCGCCGAGGGCCTCCACCTGGCCGTGACGTCCGTCGACAAGTTCCCGCGCATGACGGACTACGTGGCCCCCAAGGGTGTCCGGATCGCCGACGCCGACCGGGTCCGCCTCGGCGCGCACCTCGCCGCGGGCACCACGGTCATGCACGAGGGCTTCGTGAACTTCAACGCCGGCACCCTCGGCACGTCGATGGTCGAGGGCCGCATCTCGGCCGGTGTCGTGGTCGGGGACGGCTCGGACATCGGCGGCGGAGCCTCCACCATGGGCACGCTGTCCGGTGGCGGCAACGTCCGCATCACCATCGGCGAGCGCTGCCTGATCGGTGCGGAGGCGGGTGTCGGGATCGCCCTCGGTGACGAGTGTGTCGTCGAGGCCGGGCTGTACGTCACCGCCGGGACCCGGGTCACGATGCCCGACGGGCAGATCGTCAAGGCCCGTGAGCTGTCCGGGGCCTCGAACATCCTCTACCGCCGCAACTCCGTGACCGGGAAGGTGGAGGCGCGGCCGAACAACGCGGTGTGGGGCGGGCTGAACGAGGTTCTTCACAGCCACAACTGACACGCCACACACGCCACGACTGAGCCGCGCGGCGGCTGTTTGCGACGAGCGCCCTTCCGCTACCGCGGGAGGGCGCTCGTTGTGGGTCGGGGGCGGGCCGTGAGAATTCCCGGGCCGGTCAGGCATAGCCAGGGCACGCCAGGCACGTCAGTACGGGTGGGAGCGGGGGAGACGCTCGCGCGGGGAAGAGACGGTGACGGTGACTCCTCCCCCTCGTGATCGAGGGGGCTTCTCGCTATGCCGGTTGGGCGTCGCGACGGACCAGCCCGGCCCGTAGAACGTTGATCGCGCCCACCGTGTCCGCGTGCGCGTTGTGGCCGCACGCCTGGCAGTGGAACTTCTCCTGTGTGGGCCGGTTCTCCTTGGCGGTGTGCCCGCATTCGGGGCACCGCCGTGAGGTGTTGCGGGGGTCCACGGCCATCACTTCCCGCCCGGCACTCTCAGCCTTTGCGTTCAGGATCGTCAGGAACACCCCCCATCCGGCATCAGCGATCGAGCGGTTCAGACCGGCCTTCGAGCCGGCCCCGTTAGGCAGGAAGGTGCCTGGCGTCCTGGGATCGGGCTTCGGCGCGGGAGCCTTGCTCATGTTGCGGATCTTGAGGTCTTCGTGCGCGATGAAGTCGTGCTCACGGACCAGGCCGAGCGCGGTCTTGTGTGCGTGGTCGAGCCGTTGGCGGCGGACCTTGCCGTGCAGCTCGGCGACCTTCTCCACAGCGCGCTGGTGGTTCCTGGTGCGGTCCTTGGCCTTGCGGCGCGGGAACCGGGACAGGGCCTGCTGTGCTGCTTCGAGCTTCGCGGCGGCCCTGCGGCCGTGGCGCGGATTCTCCACGAAGCCACCGTCCGAGTCGGCGAGGAAGTTGGCGATGCCCAGGTCGATGCCGACCACGCTGCCGGTGAGCGGCAGCGGATCGGGCTGGTCCTGCTCGGCGGTCAGCACGACAAACCATTTGCGTCCCTCGCGCTTGACGCTGACGGTCTTGACCTTGCCGACCACGGCACGGTGCTGGTTGACCTTGACGTGCCCGACACCTTGGAAACGGACGCGGGTCACGGGGGCGTGCGGGGTGGAGTCCCAGCGGCAGCCGTCCCCATCCTTGGGGAAGTCCACCGTGTCGAACCAGTTCACCCCGCGAAAACGCGGATAGCCGGGCGCCTCACCGGACGTGACCCGGCGGAAGAACGCGGCGAACGCCTTGTCCAGACGGCGCAACGTCGCCTGCTGTGACGAGAACGACCAGCGTCCCTGACGTTCAGGGTCGAACGAGCGGATCTCCTTGAGCTGCGCGGACTGCTGTCCGTACGTGACGCTCGTCTTCGAGGCGTGCCGGTAGGCGTCCCGGCGCTCCTGCAACGCGCCGTTGTAGAGCGAGCAGTGATCCCGCAGCATCTCAGTGAGCGCAGCCGTCTGGCCCACGGTGGGCCGCATGAGGAACTTGTACGCACGGATCATCCGGCCCACCCCCTTCCTGGTCAGCTCGCGTGATCATACTACGCTTGGTCTATGTCACCACGCTGGGAGCCAGATCCGGACCTTCGCAGGGGCCGTCATGTCATCTGCGACCTTCACGTTCACTTGGTCTTCGTCACGAAGTACCGGCGCGGCGTCTTCAACGACGAGATGCTGACGCGCTGCGAAGAGATCATGCGGGACGTCTGCGAGAGTTTCGAAGCAGAGCTGCGGGAGTTCAACGGCGAAGACGACCACGTGCACCTGCTTGTGCACTACCCGCCGAAGGTCGCCCTGTCCAAGCTCGTCAACAGCCTCAAAGGCGTCTCCTCCCGGTACCTGCGCCAGGAGTACACCGGCACGATGAACCGGGCGATCACGCACGGCCACCTCTGGGCACCTTCGTACTTCGCAGGATCCTGCGGCGGCGCGCCGCTCCAGGCCGTCAAGGACTACATCGAGAACCAGAAGCGGCCCGCCTGACCGCCACCCCGTATACGCAGAGAACTCCGGCGCTGCCCGCCTCCGGTCCCGGGATCGCATCCCCTCCCGGCGCAAACGCCGGGATTCCCTGCGAAGATCAGGGGACGGATGCCCAGGGGCACGAGCGGTTCCGGGAGTTCGTGGAGAACCGGTCGTCGGCGCTGCTGAAGACCGCCGTGCTGCTCAGCGGCGGGGACCGGCACGCGGCCGAGGACCTGTCGCAGAACGCGTTGATCAAGGCCGCCGGGCGCTGGCAGCTGATCAGACGGCGGCCACCAGCCGCTCGTACTCGGCCAGCAGCCCGTCGGTCGCTTCCCGGCCGGCGGGCCGCAGCGGTGCCCGCACCGGACCGGCGGCCAGGCCCAGGGAGTTGAGCAGGGCCTTCGTGGTGACCGTACCGGGCAAGCCCGAGGCCATCACCAACTCGATGAGGGCGTTGGCCTGTCGCTGGCGGTGAGCCGCCCCTTCGGTGTCTCCCGCGTCGAACGCGTCCAGGATGCCCCGGAGCAGGCCGGGCACGACGTTGGCCACCGTGCTGATGTATCCGGCGCCGCCCACCGCGTACAGGGCCAGGGCGTACTCGTCACAGCCCGTGTAGTACGCGAGATCCGTGCGGGCCAGCACCTTCTGGGTGCCGAGCAGGTCGTACGCGCAGTCCTTCACCGCCACGATCCGCGGGTGCTCGGCGAGCCGCAGCATGGTCTCCGGCTCGATGCGGGTGCCGGTGCGGCCCGGGATGTCGTACAGGGCGAGCGGCAGTGCCGAGGCGTCCGCGATCTCCCGGAAGTGCGCCTCGACAGCGTCCTGCGGGGGCCTGCTGTAGTACGGGGTGACGACCAGCAGGCCGTCCGCGCCGGCCTTCTCGGCCTCCCGGGCCAGCTCGACGGTGTGCAGGGTGTCGGAGGTCCCGACGCCCGCGACGATCGCGGCCCGGTCGCCGACGGCCTCGACCACCGCCCGTACGAGCGCGGACTTCTCGGCGTCCGTCGTGGTCGGGGACTCCCCGGTGGTCCCGGACAGCACAAGTCCGTCACAGCCCTCGCCCACCAGACGCTCGGCCAGCCGCTGGGCGCCGTCCAGATCCAGCCGCCCCTCGTCGGTGAAGGGCGTGACCATCGCGCAGAGGGCACGGCCGAAGGGGCGGGTACGTGAGGGTGGGGTCATGGAGGTAGTTTCAGCCCACCCACGTGGAAGCTCCACTTAATTTTTCTACGTGTTATTCGTAAGCAGATCTACTTAATCGTTGGCAGTGGGCTGCAGGCTGCGAGCGCGGGTCCGGGATGGGGTGGTGAAGGGGTAGTGGCGGCGCAGCCGGGTACCCGGGCGTTCCCCCCGGACGAAAGGAGGCGGGATGCCATGACCGGGACCACGGAACGGCGGCCGGACGAGCA
Source organism: Streptomyces sp. NPDC048484 (assembly GCF_040651415.1). Taxonomy (NCBI): domain Bacteria; kingdom Bacillati; phylum Actinomycetota; class Actinomycetes; order Kitasatosporales; family Streptomycetaceae; genus Streptomyces; species Streptomyces sp. NPDC048484. Next base: position 33,120 of record NZ_JBEZJY010000049.1, on the reverse strand, counting down.
GCACTCGGTGGGTGAACTCGTCGGACAGGCCACCGAACAGCTTTCCGAACTCGTACGACAGGAAATGCGGCTGGCGAAAGAGGAGCTGACGGAGAAGGGGCGGCGCGCGGGGCGCGGCGGCGGCCTGCTCGGCGCGGCCGGTGCCGTCGCCTATGTGGGGCTGATGGCCCTGGCGGCGACTGGTGCCGCCGCACTCTCCCTGGTGCTGCCGGTGTGGGCGTCGGCGCTCATTGTCACAGCCGTGCTCTTTGTGATCGCAGGCGTGCTGGCGAAGACCGGCCGTGCGCAACTCGGCCGCGCCACCCCGCCGATGCCCGAGAAGGCGCTCGGCAGCGTCCGGGCCGACGTCGAAGAGATCAAGGAAAGGGCGCACCGATGAAGGACAGCAACGACGCCGTAGAGGCCGGCGGGGTCTCGGACAAGCCCGCCGGAGGGGCTGAGGGGCCGGACGAGTTGCGGCGCCAGATCGAGCAGACCCGCAGTCAACTGGGTGACACCGTAGAGGAGTTGGCTGCGAAGGCCGATGTGGGGGCCCGTGCGCGGGCCCGGGGCGCGGAGTTGAAGGGCAAGGCGTCCGAGGCAGGTCACGTCGTCCAGGAGAAGGCGGCGCAGGCCGGACACCTGGTGCAGGGCAGGGCCACCGAGGCCGGGCACGTAGTACAGGGCAGGGCCGTCCAGGCCGGGCATGTGGTTCAGGAACATGTGCCGCAGCCGGTGCGTAACGCGGCGACCGCGGTCGTGCAGGCAGGACTGCGCCACCCCAAGCCCGTACTGATCGCCGGCGCCGGAGCCGGCGCGGTGGTCGCGGCCGGGCTGCTGCGGCGGCGGCACAACGGCCACCGCTGAGCTTGTTTGACCTGAAGCCTGGTTGAGGTCGGAGGGTGGGTGTCGCACGCGTTGAGCAGCGATCACCGGAGGTTGTGATGACTCGTCGTACCGACACCCACCCCGAACTGGCCCGTCCCGAGGTCGGAGCCCCGTTCTTCAGCACCTGGCGGGTGGGAACCCCGGAACGGCAGCAGGCTACGGTCGAATCGATCGCCGCCACCTGGGAGAAGCGGCCGTGGCCGGCCGAGGGGCTGCTCGGGTACTACGTCTACACCGGGAACGACGGCACGACCCTGCTGCACCAGTCGCAGTGGCGGAGCGAGCAGGAGTACGAGGCGTTCGTGAAGGTCCACCGGCAGGAGCGGGTGGACGAGATCGATGTGGCCGTGCCCGGCATCGAGCGGGTGGGCATCGACCGGTACCGGCGCTACCGTAGCGGCGTCCGGGAGGCGGATGCCCGGGTGCCCGGCTGTGTCGTGATCGTCGAGATCGAGTTCGAAGGGGCGGACCCCGAGCGGCAACGGGCCTGGGTGGACGCGGTGTTCGAGGCCCTGGAGAGCGAGCCGAACCCGCATCCCGGCGGAATCTCCGCCCACTTCCACCTGAGCACCGACGGCACGAAGGTCCTCAACTACGCCGAGTGGGAGAGCGCCGAGGCACACATGGAGGCGATGGGCGCGCCGGGCGACGGGGTGGGGTCGCGCACGCCGCAGTGGGAGCGCGTGCAGACGTACCCCGGTCTGAAGCAGTCCACGGTCGGCCGCTACATCTACGCCCTCGGTCTCGTCCCCGAGTGATCCTCGGCTGACGGCTGACGGCTGACGGCTGACGGCTGACGGCTGACGGCTGACGGCTGACGGCTGACGGGTGCTGTTGCGGTTGCGGTTGCCTCCGTCGGTGTCTCGGAAATCCGTCGGGAACAGGGTTCCAGTGTCGGATTTCCGGGATATCGCGACCGTGGCTGGCTCCGCATCGGCGGTGCGGCCGAAGGTGAGCGCGGAAACAGACGACCGCGGCGTGTGCGCGCCGCAAGGGGGAATTCCGTGAACGCCACAACTACCGCGACCGCCGCGACGGCCGCGAGCGTCTCGCAGGGCCGGCGGGCGGCCACGCTCGTCATGGCCTGCGTGGGCGTGTTCGTCGCCTATCTGCCGGTGACCACCGTCTCGGTGAGCCTGCCGGCCATCCAGCGGGCGATGCACGCCTCGACCGCCCAACTGGCCTGGGTGTCCGACGCGTTCGTCCTGCCCATGGCCGCCCTCATCCTCACCGCCGGGGTCGTCGGTGACGTCCACGGCCGTAAGAGGGTCTTCCAGGCGGGCCTGGCGTGCTGCGCCGCCGGCGCGGTCATAGCCCTGTCGGCCCAGTCGATCGAGGTCCTCTGGATCGGCCAGGCCTTCGCCGGGGTGGGCGCGGCCGCGCTGCTGCCCACGACTCTGGCACTGATCAGCCATGTCGTCCCCGACCCCAGGGAACGCGGCAAGTTCATCGGCCTGTGGGCGACATCCTTGTTGTCGGCCCTGGCCCTCGGCCCGATCATCGCCGGGATCGTCCTCGAACACTTCGCCTGGCGGTGGATCTACCTGCTGGCGGCCCCCGTCTCGCTCGTCGCCATGGTCTGCGCGGCCCGGCTGCTGACCGACTCCCGCGCTGCCGGCGCCCGCCGGCTGGACTGGCCCGGCCAGATCACCGCGGCGCTGGCGATCACCGCGCTGGTCTACGGGGTCATCGAGGGCGGCGCCGGCTCCTTCTCGGACGCGAAGGTGCTGGTGGCCCTGTTCACGGCCGTCGTCAGCGGCGTCGCCTTCGTCCTCGTGGAGCGGCGCAGCGACAGCCCGATGCTCGACCTGAAGCTGTTCCGCAGTGCCGCCTTCAGCGCCACCACTTTGGTCGCCATGATCAGCTTCCTGGGTCTGATCGGGTTCTTCTTCGCCCTCAGCCTCTACTTCGGCATGGTCCAGCAGCTCAGCACCCTGGAGGCGGGCGTCCGGCTGATGACGGTCAGCCTGATGGCCATCCTGGTGGGAGCACCGGTCGGCCGCCTGATGCACCGGCTGTCGGCACGCGCCCTGATCACCGGCGGTCTCCTCGTCAGCGCGGGCGCCCTGCTGTCCCTCATCACGATCGACGCCGACACCTCGTACGTCTCGCTGGTCTGGCGGCTGGCCCTGCTGGGCCTCGGCATGGGCCTGGTCATCACCCCCATGACCGCCACCGCGGTCGCCTCCGTACCGCACCACCTGGCCGGTATGGCGGCCGCCGGGAACAACGCCTTCCGGCAGGTCGGCGGCGCCCTCGGCCCGGCCGTCCTGGGCGCCCTGCTCACCAGTCGGGCCACCGACTCCCTGTCCGGGCACCTCGCCGAGGCGGGCCTGACGGGCGCCCAGCGGAACAGCGTCGTCTCGGCCGTGGACGAGGGCGGCCTCGGCGCGGTCGCGCGGATGGACCTGGGCCCGGCCCAGGGGCGTGCCCTGGGCGCGCTGTCCGAGGCCTTCCTCGACGGCCTCCACCTGTGTCTGATCGTGTCCGCGGTCCTGACCCTGCTCGCTGCGGCGGTCGCGGCCCTCCTGCTGCGCAGCCCGCGGCAGGCGACGACCGTGATGACTGGCTCGGGCTCGGGCGTCGGCTCGACCGCCGGAACTCGACCGCCGGTAGGGATGAACCCGCGGCGGTGATCCGGCGTCTTACCGGGTGCCCTCCGTGGGGACGGGATGGGCGCCGGTACGAGGTCCGGGCCCAGGAATACACTCCTGGGCCCGGGCCTCACTGTCCGGGTCGGTCCGGGTCCCGCGTATCCGGCCCCTCCTCGGTACGATGATCTTCAGCAGCCAGCAGCCCGTGCCCACCTTCAGTGAGAAGAGCGGAAGCGATCCGGTGGCGTCCCGTGCGCTCGACCCCCTCGATCTGAAGCTGATGCAGGCGCTCCAGGTGGACGGCCGTGCGCCGTTCAGCCGGATCGCGGAGGTGCTCGGGGTCTCGGACCAGACCGTCGCGCGGCGCTTCCGGCGGCTGCGCACCACAGCGGGCCTGCGCGTGCTCGGCGTGACCGACGGGAGCAGGCTCGGCAGGCAGAACTGGATCGTCCGGCTGCGCTGTACTCCGGACGTGGCGGAACAACTGGCGGGCGCGCTGGCCAGACGCCCCGACACCTCGTACATCGGCCTGTTCTCGGGTGGTACCGAGGTGATGTGCGCGATGAAGCCGCGCTCGAAGCAGGAACGGGACGAACTGCTCTTCGACCGTCTGCCGCGCACCCCGCGTGTCATCTCGGTCAGCGCGCACTGCCTGCTGCACTTCTACTACGGCGGCGCGCTCGGCTGGCTCAACAAACTGCGGGCCCTCGATCCCGACGAGGAGGCGGCCCTGACCCCGCCGCCCGTCGAGACGGCCACCGCTCCGGTCGCCCTGGACGCGGACGACGAGGCCCTGCTCGCCGTGCTCCGGCGCGACGGCCGGACCGCACTCACCGAACTCCAGACGAGCACCGGGCAGACGGAGTCGGCGGTCAAGCGGCGCCTGGACCGTCTGCGTTCCTGCGGGGTCCTCTACTTCGACGTACAGCACGACCGCGAACCTCTGGGGCACGCCACCCACGCGATGCTCTGGCTCACCGTGGCCCCCTCCGCACTCGCCGACGTCGGGCGCGCTCTCGCGGGGCATCCCGAGGTCGGCTTCGCCGCGGCCGTCACCGGCCAGGCCAACATCATCGCCTCCGTCCTCTGCCGTGACACCAGCGCGTTGTACACGTACCTGAGTGAGCGGATCGGGGTTCTCGACGGCGTCCAGGCCGTCGAGACCGTCCTCACTCTGCGCCAGGTCAAACAGCTCACCTACGAACCCGGCCGCTGACCACCGGCTCCCCTTCAGGACACGACCGAGCCCGGCCCCCTGACGTCGGGGCCGGGCTCAGCGGCATACGACCGAAGGTGACTCCGGACGGAACCGGAACAGCACCGGATGGAACGGAACCGAACAGTTACGGGCGGAACCGCAGCACCTGCGGGTCGTGGTCGCTGATCTGGTCGGAGAACTCCGAGTTGATGTGCACGCTGTCGAACGTGAAGTCGCGGTCCTTGCGGATCGACGGGCTGATCAGGATCTGGTCGAGGACCTGGCTGTTGCCCTGATAGTCGTAGCTGTAACGCTCGCTCTCCGGCAGGGACTTGACGGCCGACCAGAGCGCGCCGTCGGCCTCCAGGAGCTTTGTGGTCTTCGAGAACTCGAAGTCGTTGATGTCGCCCAGCGTGACGACGTCCGCGTTCCGCTGCTTCGCCAGGATGTCCTTGGTGAAGCTGTTCACCGCGGCCGCCTGAAGGTGGCGCTGGGTCTCTGAGCTGCGCGCCGGCGGCTGGAACTGCGAGTGCAGCGCCTGGTCACCGCCCTTCGACGCGAAGTGGTTGGCGATCACGAAGACCGTGTCGCCGCGGAAGACGAACTCGCCCGCGAGCGGCTTGCGGCTGTTCGTCCAGGCCTCGTTCGCCGGGTCGATACGGCCCGGGGAGGCCGTCAGCCGCGCCTTGCCGTGCACCTTCGTGACGCCGACGGCGGTGGTGGCGTCGCCGCCCGCGCGGTCGACGAAGGAGACACGCGCCGGGTTGTAGAGGAACGCCTGGCGGATGTTGCCGCCCGGCTCGCCGCCGTCCGCGAGGTTCACCGGGTCGATGGACCGCCACTCGTAGGCCGGGCCGCCGGCGGCGACGATGGCGTCGGTCAGCTTCCGCATCGTCGTGTCGGCGGCGACCGTACCGTCGTTCGTCGCGCCGTTGTTGTCCTGGATCTCCTCCAGGGACACGATGTCGGGCGACTGGAGGTGGTCCACGATCGCGGCCGCGTGGTCGGCGAACGTCCCGTCCGTCGGGTCGAGGTTCTCGACGTTGTACGTGGCGACCGCGAGTTCCGTGCGCGACTGCTTGCGGGTCGTCTCGCGTTCCAGGCCGCCGGCCTCGACCGTGCCCAGGGTGCGGGCGGTCAGCGTGTAGCCGCCGAACTGGTTGTAGTCGAGGGGGCCCTCGGTGGTGCCCTTCAGGGTGTCACCGACGTTCGCCGCCGGGAAAGCCTCCGTGGCGGTGGGGACCAGCGACTGGATCTGGAGCCGGCCGGTGTTCTGCGAGGTGTACGCGCCGTAGACGGTGCCGCCTCGGCGGTTCGGGTTCTCGTGCGGCTTGACCGTCACCCAGAGCTCGGAGAACGGGTCGGTCGCCGTGACCACGCGCGAGGAGCCGATCTTGACGTTCATGCCCTCCAGCGACTCGTAGTGGTCGAGGGCGTACTTCTTCGGCCGCAGGGTGAGACCGCCGACCGAGCCGCCCGCCGCCGTGTCGCCCTCGGGCGCGTAAGCGGCAGGCACGGAACGGCTGTTGATGACCGTGGCCCCGGGCAGGGCGTTGCCGCTCGACGCCACCGTCACGGTCGGCCGGGTGATCTCGGTGACCGTCTGGTTGCCGGTCGAGGCGCCGCCCGGCACGAACTCCGTGACCGTGCCCGAGACGGTGACGGAGTCACCGACGGCGACCTTCGGCGTCGAGCTGGTGAAGACGAAGACGCCCTCACTGGTGGCCGGGTCGTTGTCCGCGGACGGACCCTGGATCCAGAAACCGCGGGACGAACCATAGGTCCGTACGCCCGTGACGACGCCGGCCACATCCGTGACCTGCTGACCCGCGAGCGGGGACGTCCGGGTGGAGCCCTGGATGTCATGGACGGCCACGGCATCCGCGTGGGCGGGTGAGGTGAGGACCACCGAGGAGACCGTGGAACAGACGGCGGCGACGGTGAGCGCGGCTATGCGTGCGGAAGACTTGCTCGGCAACGAAATCCCTCCGGGGATGTACGTGGGCGCCGCGATGCCGCCCGCGAGTATCTACGCGCGTCAATCTCGTGTCTGGCCACGGCACTTGTCAAGGTTTCCTGGCTCGACACTTCTGACAGGTTCATGAACCGGGCGGCATGGGTCCAAATCCGTCTAGGCTGAGACCGTATTTCCGGGGCGGCCGGAGCGTGTTCTCCCGGGCGGCCCGCGGAGTCCGTGACGGACGCCGAGATATACGTCCGATTGTTCGTCCTAGGAGAATCAGCCGATGTCAGACAGCTCCCCCCTGCCGCCGGTGCGTCTGCACTCCGAAGCGGAGCTCGCACGGGACGCGCTCGCCACGCCGCTCCTCTCGCGCGCCGTGCGGCTCGCCCGCTGGGCCGGCCCGGCCACCCGGGTCGGGGCCGGTGGCGAACTCGTCGAGGAACAACTGGCCACCGCCGCCGCGGAGCTGGGGCTCGACGGCGAGGACGCCGCGGCCTACGCCAGTGAGGCCTGGCGGGTGGCCGTGGACACCGGGCTCGTCGAGGTCGTGGACGAGGAGGAGGGCACGGTCACCGCCGGCGCCGAGCTGGACCTCGTCCTCTCCGGAGCACCGCAGGATGTGCTGGGACTGTGGCTCGTCGCCCTTGAGACGGTGCTGGCCGACGCGAGCGTGCCCGACCTCGACGACCTCATGGAGGCCATGGACGAGGGCGGCGAGGTCGACTTCTCCACTCTGGACTGGGACCCCGAGGCGGAGGCGGAGTTCCTCGACGGGGTGCTCGGCAACCTCTACCTGCTGACCGCCGGCGAGGACGGGCCCGGCGAGGCTCCGGTCCCGCTGCCCGCCCTCGCCGCGTCGATGATCGTGCCGGACGACATGGGGGAGCCCACCAACGACGTCCTGGAGCAGGTGTCGGACGCGATGATGCGTCTCGACGACCAGTTCCGGGTCCTGGAGCCGGTCGGCCTCGTCGACTTCCAGCCCGTCGACGAGGCCCTCATGGCCGACACCGACGAGGAGCCCGCAGCGCCCGTGGACGTCCCCCTGGACGACTCCGTGGACGACTCCGTGGACGACGCGGACGTCTCCCGGTACGGGATGGTGCGGCTCACCCCGCTCGGGGTGTACGGCATCAGGGCGCGGCTCCTGGAGGCCGGGTTCGTGGCGCCCGCGGTGGGCGACCTCGCGGACAAGGGGGCCGATGTGCTCCTCGACGGCACGTCCGTGTTTCCGCCCACGTCCGCGCAGGCGGAGACCGAGCAGTGGCTCGCCCGGCGTGATCCCCTCGACGCGGCACGCGAGTTGCTCGCCGCCGCCCGGGGCTCCGACAAGGGGGCGCCGCTGCGGCGGCTGCGCTGTCAGCAGGCGCTGTCCCTGGTCGGCACGGAGGCCGCGCCGGCGCTCCACGAGGTGCTCGACGACGCCGAACTGGGTGGGCTGGCGCGGGTCTGGCTCGCCGAGCGGGGTGTCCCGGACGTGCCCCCGCCGTCCGAGGGGATGGTCTTCTGGCTGACCGTCGACACGATCGCCGCGCAGCTTGCCGCGGAGGGCAACTCCGACGAGTTGCAGGCGCTGGTGGAGGGGCTTGCCGCGCAGCACGGGAGTTTCTTCGCCGCGGCGTGGCGGGTGGATCATCCGGCCACACCGGATGTGCTGGAGGCCATGGGGCGGCTGCATCCCGACAAGAAGGTGGCCAAGGAGGCCCGTAAGGCGGCGTTCAAGGCGCGGTCGCAGCAAGGGGGTTAGGGGGTTTTCGCCCCCGCCGCCCCTTCCCCTTCCCCTTCCCGTTGCTTCTGAGGGCTGCGCCCCCACCTGTACTCCGCCGACGACGAAGAAGCTGGCCGTGGCCGGGCGCGCAAGGAGGCCATAGTCGTCGCGGCGGCGGTGACGTTCATGGCTGGACCTTTCCAGGGCCGTGCGGTGTGTCGGTCAGCGGACGCGGGCTCTCGCCCGTCAGGGAGTTGAGGGACCGGGCCAGATGGCCGAGGCGTCGTCGCGGTCCGGGTCGGGCAGCCGGATCGGACGGACCGGGATGGGGTGTGCGCGTCCTTCGGTGACGGCTGTCCACGGTGCGGGGTGCCCGGAGTAGCACAAGGCGGTCAGGGCGAACACGCCGTCGGCGTAGACCTCGACGTACTCGCCGATGGTGAGGATGCGCAGGGTGGCGGCGGGGTCCGTCAGGACGGTCTCGCCGAGCTGGGTCCCGTCGGGACCGGTGATCCAGAGGTTCTTGCCGTCGCAGCCCACGGCGAGGGCGGGACGGTTGCCGTCCGGTCCGGTGGTGCGCAGGGTGATCTCGGCGGGCCCGGTCATGCCGATGTCGCCGACCGCGTGCAGGGCGGGGTGATCGGTCTCCTCGCCGAGCCAGGCGTTCAGGCCGGGCCACCATTCCAGGCGGGGAGCCAAATCCCCCTCCACCACAAGCGACTTCGGCTGGGCGAGCATGCCGCGGCAGTGGTCGCCGGCGTCGGTGAGACCGACTCGGCGGGGCGTGGTGTGCAGGACGACGCGGGATCCGTCGGGCGCGGCGATGACGCGCGGAGCGTAGGCGCCGGCCGGCCCGAGGGGACCCCGGCGGGCCCAGGGCCCGCGCAGGCTCGGGGCGGTCCATGCCTCGAAGCCGCGCGTGGCGCCGATGGAGCCGAGCAGCAGCCAGGAGCCGTCGTCGAGGCGTTCCAGGACCGGACACTCCAGCTCGTCGATGTCGCCGGGTGAGATGAGCGGCGGGTGGACGGTCCAGTGCTCCAGATCGTCGGAGGTGGCCAGGGCGACGCAGCCGCTGACCTCCACCGGGAGGGAGGCGTCGCTGGCGCAGACGACCATGACCCAGCCGTCCGACTCGTCATCGCGTACGACGAACGGGTCGCGCCAGCCCATGCGTTCACCGGTGCGGTACCAGCGCGGGTCCGCCTCGACGACCGGTCCGGTCCCGTGGCGGCGCCAGCCCGTGCCGTCCGTGCGGTCCGAGTAAGCCAGTCCGACCGACTGGACCGGCCAGCCGCCCGGCGTGAGACCGCAGACGCCCGTGTAGAGCATCGCCATGCGGGCGCCGTGCCGGAAGGGGTGCATGGTCCACACGGCCTGCTGGTCGAAACGGCCGGGCAGCCCGTTGCCGAAGGCGGTGCCCCGGGACTGCCAGTGGACCAGGTCGGTGGAGGTGGCCCGGCCGTAGGAGGTCTCCATCCGCAGGTGGTCGAACTCCGGTGTCCAGGGGCCCTGCAGGTGCAGCACCGCGTACGTGCCGTCCTCGTCGCGCAGCAGGGCGAAGTCGTTCACGCAGAGGCCGGGCGGGGCGTATCGCATGCACAGTTCCTGTCGGCTCCACAGCGCCCACACGCGTGCGCTGACGCTTGATAACGAAAGGGTCTCTTGAGGATCGGCCCTAGTAAATATGAACGCAAACGCTTGCGCAACAACGAGGGCAGGTTTACGGTCACGTCACCCACAGATCACACCGACGTGAAATCAACGGGAGGAATGCGCTGTGACGGCCAGCATCACCGATGTCGCCCGCGCCGCCGGAGTCTCGGCGTCCACGGTGTCCCGCGCACTGCGCGGCCGGCCGGGCGTGTCCGACGAGGTGCGGGCCCAGATCACGGTCCTCGCCGCCCAGCTCGGCTACACCGCCTCGCGTTCCGCTTCGAGCCTGGCCAGTGGCCGCACCTTCACCATCGGGGTCGTGGTTCCGTATGTGGGCCGCTGGTTCTTCGGCACCGTGCTGGACGCCGCCGAGCGTGAGTTCAGCGCCGCCGGGTACGACGTCCTGCTGTACAACCTGGGCTCACCGGAGACACGCAAGCGTTTCTTCACCAAACTGCCGGTCCGCAAGCGGGTGGACGCCGTGCTGTCCCTGCTCATCCCTGACGAGGAAGAGTCGGCCGCACTGCGCTCACTGGGGGTGCCGCTGGCCACCACGGTCGGCGGCGCCCGGCCCGGCTTCACCGTGGTCGGCATCGACGACCGGGCCGGAACGGGGAGCGCCGTACGCCACCTGGTCAACCTCGGCCACCGCCGCATCGGCATGATCGCCGGGGTCAGCGGTCCGCAGCACTGGACCACCCCCATCGAGCGGCGCCAGGCGTATCTCGACGTCCTGGCCGACGCGGGGATCGAGCACGACGCGGCCCTGGAGGCGGACGGCGACTACACCGTCGAGGGCGGCGAACGGGCCATGACCGAGCTGCTGGCCGCTTCCCGGCCGCCGACGGCCGTGTTCGCGCAGTCCGACGAGATGGCCATGGGCGCCCTGCGTGCCCTGCGCCGCCACCGGCTGAAGGTGCCGGACGATGTGTCCGTCGTCGGCTTCGACGACCACGAACTCGCCGACGTGATCGGCCTGACCACCGTCGCCCAGCCGGTCGCCGACCAAGGCGCGGAAGCCGCCCGGCTGCTGCTGCGGCAACTGGACGAACCCGACACCGAACAGCCCGGCCATGTGCAGATGCCCATCCGCCTCGTCCTGCGCGAAACCACCGCCCCGCCGCGCCCGCGCGGCCCGCAGTAGCGCCCTGAGCCCCACACCCCACGCCCGGAAAGCACGTCAGCACTTCGCACCCTCGCCACAGCACGGAGGCACAGCCATGAGCTCGACCAACAGAAAGTACCGCCGCACCGCCTGTACGGGCCTGGCCCTCGCTCTCCCTCTGGCGGCACTGGCTGCCTGCGGCGGAGGCGGCGGTACCGATGCCTCCGCCGAGGCCGGCAGCGGCAAGGGCACCATCAGCGTCTGGGCCCACCAGGGTCAGAAGAACGAGACCAGTGCGCTGCAGAAAGCGGTGAAGTCCTTCAACTCCTCGCAGAGCAAGGTCAAGGTCGACCTGAAGCTGATCCCCGAGGCCGACTACACCAAGACCATCACCGCCACCGACGCCACCAAGCTGCCGGACGTGATGGAGTTCGACGGCCCGACCATGGCGAACTTCGTCTACAACAAGAAGCTCGCCCCGATCGACACGTACGTCTCCGGCAAGACCATGACCAACGCCACGGGTGCCATCAAGGCCCAGGGCGAGATCGACGGCAAGCACTACGGCCTGGGCATGTTCGACTCCGGTCTGGGGGTCTACGGCAACAAGAAGCTGCTGGACGCGGCCGGGGTGAAGTACCCCAAGGGCCTGTCCGACGACTGGACGGCAGCTCGGTTCACCGCCGCGCTCAAGGCACTGAAGGCCAAGGACTCCGACGGCAAGCCCCTCGACCTCCAGGAGACCGCCGGCTACGCCAACGAGTGGGGCACCTACGGCTTCGCCCCGATCGTCTGGTCCGCCGGAGGCTCCCTCCTCAAGGACGGCAAGGCGGAAGGCGCCCTGGACACCCCGGCCGTGGTCTCGGCCATGAAGACCTTCCAGTCCTGGAAGACCTACGTCGACCCGAACACCGACGGCAACGCCTTCGCCAAGGGACGCGTCGCCCTGAGCTGGGTCGGCCACTGGATGTACCCCGCGTACAGCGAGGCCCTCGGCGACGATCTCGTCGTGCTGCCGCTGCCCGACTTCGGCAACGGCCCCAAGACCGGCCAGGGCTCCTGGGCGTGGGGCATCGGCGCCGACACGAAAAACGCCAAGGCCGCCGGCATGTTCCTGGACACCCTCCTGGACGACGCCAACGTGACTGCCATGACGAAGGCCAACGGGGCGGTGCCCGCCACCAGGACCGCGCTCGCCAAGAGCACCCTCTACAAGCAGGGCGGCCCGCTCCAGCTCTACGCCGACCAGCTCGCCAAGCCCTGCGGCGACAGCGACATCACCAAGTCCTGCGTCGCGGTCACCCGCCCGGTGACCGCCGGATACCCCATCATCACCTCGAAGTTCAGCGAGGCCCTGAACTCCGTCTACGGCGGCGCCGACCCCAAGAGTGCTCTGGAAAAGGCCGCCCGTGCCATCGACCAGGACTTCTCCGACAACGCCGGCTACAAGATCCCGTAGGACCCATCGGCGGGGCGGGCCAGCGCACGCCGCGCACGCCCCCGCCGGGAACAGGACCCTCCCGTGACATCCGTGGAACCCGCGCACGCCGCGCCGCCCGGCCCGGAGCAGGCCCCGTCCGTGACATCCGCGAAGCCCGCGCGGTCGAGGCGACCGGCACGGCCGGGCCGCAAGAACCGCGACTGGCTGCACGGCCTGCTCATGTCCGCCCCGGCCGTCGTCGGACTCATCGCCTTCGTCGGTGTGCCGTTCGGCTACGCCGTCGTCCTCTCCTTCTACAACGTCCGCCTCGGCTCCCCGCTGGAGCCCACCTTCTTCGGCCTGGAGCAGTACCGGCGGCTGTTCACCGACCCCGACCTGTCCGGCCCGTTCCTGCGGGCCCTGCTGAACAACCTGACCTTCGCCGTGGTCGTCGTACCGGTGCAGACGGGACTGGCGCTGGCCCTGGCGATCCTGCTCAACCGCAAGCTCAAGGCCATCGGCCTGTTCCGGTCCCTCTTCTTCATGCCGGTCGTCTTCCCGATGGCGCTGGTCGCTGTGATCTGGCGCCTCATCCTGGCCCGCAGCGACCAGGGCATGCTCAACTCCGCGCTGGACGCGGTGAGTTTCGGCAACTGGGGCGCCTTCGACTGGCTCGGCGACGGCGCCACCGCCATGGGCTCGATCATCGTGCTGTCCATCTGGCAGGGCGTCGGCTTCCAGATGGTCATCCTCCTGGCCGGCCTCCAGCAGATCCCGGGAGAGCTCTACGAAGCCGCCGAACTCGACCGCGCCACCCGCTGGCAGCAGTTCCGCCACGTCACCCTGCCCGGCATCAACGGCACCCTCGTCTTCGTCGTCATGCTCACCTCGGTGCTCTCCTTCCGCGTCTTCGACCAGGTCTACGTCCTCGTCCGCGGCGGCGGCCTCGACGAGGACGCCACCCGCACCGTGATGTACCAGGCCGTCACCACCGCCTTCGACCAGAACAACATCGGCCAGGCGTCCGCGATCACCGTCGTCTTCTTCCTGATCGTCGTCGTCCTGACGCTCATCCAGCGCCGCGTCGTCCGGCCCGGAAACGAGGACTGACCCATGGGCACCACCCCTACGCCCCTGCGCCGCTTCATGGACTACGCCGTACTCAGCGTGCTGGCCTTCGTCTTCGTGCTGCCCGTGATCTACCTGTTCCTGGGCAGCCTCAAGCCGTCCGACGAGGTCCTGAACGGCCTGTCCGGCTTCCTCCCGACCAACCTCTCCTTCGACAACTACTCCGCGGTCCTCGACAGCCTCAACTCCGACAGCACCGGTTACTTCTGGCGCTTCATGGGCGTCTCGCTGCTGCTGGCATTCGTCGTGGTGACGGGCGGCCTGTTCGTCAACTCGATGGCCGCGTACGGGCTGTCCCGGCTGAAGTGGCGCGGCCGGAACGCCGTCTTCACGCTCGTCCTGCTGCTGATGCTGGTCCCGTTCGAGTCGGTGGCCGTCCCGCTCTTCTACGTGTTCAACGACCAGCGCAACACCCTCTACATCCTGGCGCTCCCGTTCATCGCCAACGCCTTCTCGGTCTACCAGTTCCACACGTTCTTCCGCTCGATCCCGCCGAGCATCGAGGAAGCCGCCCGGATCGACGGCGCAGGTCCCTGGCGCACCTTCTTCGCGATCATCGTCCCGATGAGCAAGCCGGCCTTCGCCTCCGTGGCGATCCTGACCTTCCTCATCCAGTGGGGCTCGTTCCTGTGGCCGGTGCTGATGGTCTCCGACCCGTCGGTCCGACCGCTGCCGCTGGAGATGAGCGTCTTCCAGGGCCAACAGCCCCCGGACTGGGGCCAGATCCTCGCCTTCGGCGTACTTCTGGTCCTGCCCGTCCTGGTGGTCTTCGCCTTCTTCCAACGCTGGTTCGTCCAAGGCGTCGCCAGCTCTGCCGTCAAGGGCTGAACACGAGCCGACGACGCGCCCGCCACAGCATCCGCCCAGGAGGCTCCACTCGGAACAGCACGGCCGGCGCACCCTCGAGGGCGCCGCCGTCCGCGTCGCCCAGCGCATCCTCGCCCTCGCTGGGTCTAGGGGTTCGGGGGGTTCTCGGGGGTCTCGGGTTCGTCCATGGACAGGACCCGTACCGGAATGCCCTCAAGTTCGTCCGGGACCGTGTCCTCGGGGCGGAGGTCGTCGCGGGGCACCTTGCGGGTGACGAAGACGACGATGACGTCCTCGCCGGAGTCCTCGTCGCGGCCGGTGCCCACACCGCTGACGTTGGCCAGGGCCATCAGCCGCTCCTCATGGAGACGGCGTGCCTGACGTGCGTCCACTTCGGCTCGCCTCCCAGGGGTAGTGCGGGGCCTTCGTTACCGAGATTATTCCGACCAGCAGTTCGGATGCGAGGGCTGTTGCGCCGTATGGGGTGCGGTCGGTCCGGACGGGTCGGCCGAGCCGCGTTCACGCAAGGGGGCCCAGGAAAGTCGGGCGGCGTTCAAGCGGCGTTCAGTCACGGGCGGGACCGTGTGGCCGACAGCCGGGTCCGTCACCCGTCACCCGCCACCCGTCGCTCGTCAGCCGCCATCCGCCATCCGCCATCCGCCACGGTCACACTCCACCGTCACAGGAGACAGCATGTCGCTCACCCGCAGGGACTTCGCCAGACAATCCGCGATCACCGGTGCCGGTGTCGCCCTGATCGGCAGCGTCGGCGCACTCGCCACCGCGCCCGGCGCCCTCGCGTCCACGGACACCCAGACCTCGGGGGACGACGAGACCACGGGCACCACGGGTACCACGGGCGACGACGCCGACCGGCACGGCGGAGCCGTCGGCTACGGACCGCTCCTGCCCGACCCGAAGGGCATCCTCGCGCTGCCCGCCGGGTTCTCGTACCGCGTCATCACCCACAGCGGGAAGACCAGGCTGGAGTCGGGCGAGTACACCCCCTCCAACCACGACGGCACGGCCACCTTCGCCGGCCCGCGCGGCACGACCCTCCTCGTCAACAACCACGAGCTGAAGGGCCCGCGCGCCAACTGGGAGTACCCGGTACCGCTGACCGAGGGCCTCGTCTACGACCCGGCCGCGTCCGGCGGCTGCACGGTCGTCGAGGTGCGTCCGGGCGGTGCGGTCGCCGAGTGGGTCGGCATCGCGGGCACCTCCACCAACTGCGCGGGCGGCAGCACCCCTTGGGGCACCTGGCTCACCTGTGAGGAGAACTCCGACCGGGCCGGCGAGAACGGCATGACCAAGGACCACGGCTACGTCTTCGAGGTCGACCCGAGCGACCGCCGTGCCAACCGCAGCCCCAAGCCCCTGAAGTTCTTCGGCCGGTACGACCACGAAGCGGTCGTCATCGACCCGAAGCGGGGCCACGCCTACCTCACCGAGGACGACTCCGAGCCCAACGGCCTGTTCTTCCGCTGGGTGCCGCCGCACGGCTTCTCCCACGGCCCCGGCAGGTTCCGTACCCTCGCCGACGACGCGGGCGTGCTCCAGGCGCCCAAGTGCTCCGACTCCGGCGGCCGTTACGTCGACGACCTGTCCCGCGCCACGAGGATCGGCACGGTGTACGGGGTCGACTGGACCGACGTGCCCGACCGGGACGGGAAGACCGTTCCGGTGCGTGAGCAGTTCGACACCGGCGAGGTCACCCGGGCCCGCAAACTCGAAGGCATGTGGTGGGGCGACGGCGGCGCGTACCTCGTCTCCTCCTACGCCCGTGCGGAGAGCCCCGTCCAGCACGACGGCCAGGTCTGGTTCTACGACCCCAAGCGCCGCACGCTGACCCTGAAGGTCCTCCTCGGGGTGAACCCCGACCCGTCGGCGGACGGCGCCTTCGACGGCCCGGACAACATCACCGTCTCCCCGTACGGCGGTCTCGTCATAGCCGAGGACGGCGAGGGCGTCTCCCACCTCTTCGGCGCGACGGACAGCGGGCGTACCTATCCCATCGCCCGCAACGACCTGAACATCGGAACCGAGGACGAGCCCGAGTTCAGCGAGTTCACCGGCGTCACCTTCTCGCCCGACGGAAAGACCCTCTACGCCAACATTCAGCAGCCGGGCATCATGGTCGCCGTCAAGGGGCCGTGGAAGAGGCAGCGGCGCTCTTCGGCTGCTTGAGGCTGCCCGGGACGGAGTTCCGTTCCGCGGGGGGCGGATACAGTGCTCAGCGTGTGGGCCGATAATCAGCGTGAGTCGCGTACCGGACAGTCTGACGGCCCTCGCCGCCGGGCCACCATTCATGATGTGGCCCAGTTGGCCGGAGTGTCGCGGCAGACGGTGTCCCGGGCCGTCAATGACAAGGGCGAGATCGATCCGGGCACCAAGGAGCGGGTGCTGGAGGTGGCGCGGCTGCTGGACTATCGGCCGAGCCGGTTCGCCCGGGGGCTGGTGCGCAAGGGGACGGTGACGGCGGGGCTGGTCATCCCGGATCTGATGAACCCGTTCTTCCCCGAGGTGGCCGCCGGAGTGCTGGAGGCCGCCGAGCAGCGCGGGTGGCAGGTGGTGGTGTGGGACTCCCGTACCGATGACGCCAGGGAGCGGGAGGCACTCGATGTGCTGTCCCATCAGGCGGACGCGGTCGTGGGGTACTTCAAGAACGAGGACGAGGTACTGGCCCGACAGCTCGGCGGGGTGCCGTTGGTGCTGTTGGAGCGTGGGCCGCAGCAGACCCGGTTCGCGGCGGTGGGGATCGACGCCGCTGTGGGGGTGGAGCAGGGCATCGCCCATCTGGTCCGTGCGGGGCATCGCAGGATCGGCATGCTGGACGGGGACCGGTCCGTTCCTGGTCCTCGCCGGGAGGCCTTTCTGGCCCAGGTGCACAGACACGGGCTGCCTGTCGACGACAGTTGGGTCGTGATGTGCTCCGAGCACAGCGTCGCGGCGGGTGAGGCGGGCATGGAGCGGTTGCTGGACGCTCGGCCCGAGGTCACGGCTGTCTTCGGTTTCAATGACCTGATCGCCGTCGGTGGGATGCGCGCCGCCCGGCGCGCCGGGCGGCGGGTGCCCGACGACCTGGCCGTCCTGGGCTTCGACGGGCTCTCGCTGGGGGAGCTGGTGGAGCCCGCCCTGACCACGCTGCACATCGACAAGCGGCGGCTGGGCCGGCTGGCCGTCGAGCAGGTGGCCCGGCTGCGGGCGGGTGAGGAGCCGTTGCGGGGCGCCGACGCCTGGGTGGTTCCCGAACTGGTGGTACGGGACTCGGCCTAGGACGGGCGTGCCCAGGACGGGCGGGCGCCCCTGGGACAGGTCTGGGACAGGTCCCGGGGGTCGGGCCCGGCTCGGCGAGTGTCGGCCGACGTCGGCCCCTCGTCGAGCTGAGAGGGTGTGCCTGCCGGCGCGAACCCCGTCACCACATCCACCGTGTGTGTCTCTTGACAGTGGTTTTCGGCCGCCCCGATACTCGACGGCAACGTTCACGTGAACGCTCACGGATGCTGAGAACGTCGTCGGCCCGAGCCAGGGACCCACCCCGCCGACATCGTTGTCTTCCCCCTCCCCGCAAAACGGGCCCGACGTGGTGCCATCCCCCGGCCGCGCCGCGCCCTGAAAGTGAGTGCGCGCCAATGGAACACCGAACGATGTCCCGCAGACGTCTGCTGGGGGCCTCGCTGGGCAGCGCGGGTGCCGCCCTGCTGGGGCTGTCCGGATGCGGGGCGGGCAGCGGCTCGGCCTCTGCGGGCACCGACCATCTGAGCCTCTGGTACTGGAAGGGCTCGCTGAGCGACAAACTGCTCGCCACCGCCAGGCGTGCCGTACCCGGAGTGCCGGGGCTGAGGGTGAAGGCCTCCCAGATTCCCGACGGCGACATCGACTCGAAGGTACGCACCAGTCTCGCCGCCCGTGCCTATGTGCCGGACCTGACGGTCGTGAACTCCGACAACCTCGCCACGTTCTTCCCCGACGAGAACGAGTTCCTCGACCTGCGGACGCTGGGTGCCCAGTCCGTCCGCGACCAGTACCTCGACTGGAAGTGGAAGAGCTGCTTCACCCCGTCGGGCCGGATGATCGGCTTCCCTCTCGACGCCGGCCCCACCGCGCTCTACTACCGCAGGGACCTCTTCGAGCGGGCCGGACTGGCCGACGGGCCCAAGGAGGTCGCCGAGGCGACCTCCACCTGGGAGAAGTACCTAGACGCCGGGCGGACGCTCAGGGCGAAGGCGCCGGGCAAGCCGTACCTGGTGAGCAACATCGGCAATGTCTTCCAGCAGGTCCTGCTCCAGAGCCCCCAGCAGTTCGTGGACGCCGACAACCGCTTCATCGGCGACCAGCCGCACATCAGGCGCGCCTGGGACCTGTCCGTGCAGATTCTCCGCGAGGGGCTCAGCGCCAGGATCACGGACGGTACGCCCGACTACAACGCGGCCATGGGCGGGGGCAGGATCGCCACGATGACCACGGCGGTGTGGGCCATCTACGGCCTGAAGGACACGGCGGCCAAGACCTCCGGGGCCTGGCGGCTGACCACCATGCCGGACGGCCCGGCCAACTACGGCGGGTCCTTCGTCACCCTGACCCGCTACTGCCGGGAACCGGAGAAAGCCTTCGCCTTCCTGAAGTGGCTGCTCAGCCCCGAGAACCAGCTCAAGAGCTACCAGGAGTTGGCCCTGTTCCCCACCACCCCGGCCTCCTACGCCGACCCCGCGATGCACGAGCCCGACCCCTTCTTCGGCGGTCAGCAGCCCATCGACATCTTCGGCCCGGCCGCCCAGAAGGCCCCGGTCGTCTACTTCAGTCCGTACGAGGAAACCGCCAACACCCCGTTCTTCCAGGAGCTGACCAACGTGGAAACGCTCGGCAAGAAGCCCGACCGGGCCTGGCGGGACGCGGTCGGCACCGCCGAGACCACGCTGACGCGGCTGGGGGTGAGCTGACGTGACCACAGTCGCCGACCCGGCCGGTGCCGGTGTCCCCACCGCCGATGGCAAGAAGCGTGCGGGCTTCCGCCGCTCCTCGTCCGCCGCTCCCGGCGGCGCCCCCCGCGGACGCCGCCGCCACATCCCGCCCCTGCTCGCCATCGCCCCGTTCTACGCGCTGTTCGCCGTCTTCGGCGCCTTCCCGGTGGTCTTCTCCCTGTACCTGTCCTTCCAGGACTGGGACGGCATCGGCGACATGCGCTTCGTCGGGCTGAAGCAGTACGGCTGGCTGTTCCAGGACTCGGTGTTCTGGCACTCGGTGCTCAACACCTTCGAGATCTGGTTCCTGTCCACGGTGCCGATGCTTTTCCTGGCCCTGGTGCTCGCGTTCCTGCTGCACTCGCAGGTCCGCTTCGGCGGCGCCTACCGGGTGGCGTACTTCATCCCCAACATCACCTCGATGGTCGCCATGACCGTCGTCTTCGGCTCGGTCTTCGCGCAGGCGGGCCTCGCCAACTCGGCGTTCAGGGTGATCGGTCTTGACGGGGTCGGGTGGCTGTCCTCCGAGTGGGGGATCAAGTCGTCCATCTCCATGATGATCATCTGGCGTTGGATCGGCTACAACGCCCTGATCTTCCTGGCGGGCCTCCAGGCCATCCCCACCGAGCACTTCGAGGCCGCTCGCGTCGACGGCGCGAACAGCTGGCAGACCCTCTTCCGGGTCATCCTGCCGCAGCTGAAGCCGGTGGTCCTCTTCGCCGCGGTCACGTCCACCATCAACGGCCTGCAGATCTTCACCGAGTCCCAGGTGCTCTTCCAGTCGACCGACGTCGGGACCACGGGCGGACCGGGCCAGGAAGGCATGACCGTCGTGCTCTACCTGTGGCAGAAGGCCTTCAAGGACCACCAGTTCGGCTACGGGGCCGCCATGGGCTGGCTCCTCTTCGCCATCATCGCGGTCTTCACCGTCATCAACTGGCGACTGGTCTCCGGTTCGGACCGCGACGACCGTCCCGGCGCCATCCGGTCACTGCTGCGACGCAAGGGGGCCCGCAATGGCCGCTGACGACAAGACGAACCACAGCGCGGGCCTCGCCATCGGCTCCGGCAGCAGACTCACCCGGGTCTGCGTCCGGGCGGCCCTGCTGTTCGGTGTGCTGGTCTCGCTGTTCCCCTTCTACTGGCTGGTGGTGATGGCCTCCGGCACCACCCAGGACATCTACCGCTATCCGCCCAAGCTGGTGCCGGGCACGCATCTCCTGGAGAACATGGGCCGGGTCCTCGACACCATCGATTTCTTCGGCTCGTTGTTCAACACCGTCGTCGTCGCCGTGGTCGGGACCGCGCTGGTGCTGTTCTTCGACTCGCTGGCCGCGTTCGCCTTCGCCAAGTACGAGTTCCCGGGCAAGAAGTTCCTCTTCGGCATGCTGCTGGTCACGTACATGATCCCCGCGCAGCTCTCGCTGGTGCCGCAGTTCGTCACCATGGCCGAGTTCGGCTGGGCCGGTTCGCTGAACGCGCTGATCATTCCCGGAGCGGCCAACGCCTTCGGCATCTTCTGGATGCGCCAGTACGCCCAGAACTCGCTGCCCGACGAACTGCTGGACGCCGGCCGGATCGACGGTGCCGGCTTCTTCCGGCTGTACTGGCAGGTCGCGCTGCCGCTGTTCCGGCCGGCCCTCGCCTTCCTCGGCATCTTCACGTTCATCGGCCTGTGGAACGACTACATCTGGCCGTTGGTCGTCATGATCGACCCCGACAGGGTCACCCTCCAGGTTGCCCTGGCGAACCTCAACGTCCTGTACAACACGGACTACTCCCTGGTGATGGCCGGGGCGCTGATGAGCGTCGTACCGCTGATCATCGTGTTCCTGATCGGAGCGCGCCACTTCCTCAGGGACCTCGCCGCGGGGGCCACAAAGATGTGACGGGGCAGACGCGCGGGGCGCCCCCACCGGTGGGAGCGCCCCGCGCGTTCGTGCCGGAACAGCTGTCTACAGGCTGTCTACAGTGCCTGGGCGGACGGCTTCACCATGCCGCGGACCGTGCGGGACTTGACGAAGTTGCCGAGGGCCGTCATCTCCCACTCGCCGGAGAACTGCTTGATGAGCTTGGCCATCATCACGCCGGTCTGGGACTCCGCGCTCGTGAGGTCGAAGCGGACCAGCTCCTCGCCCGTGGCGGCATCCAGGAGGCGGCAGTAGGCCTTGGCCACCTCGGTGAACTTCTGGCCGGTGAAGGAGTTGACCGTGAAGACCAGGCCCGTGACCTCCTGGGGGAGGCGGCCGAGGTCCACGACGATCACCTCGTCGTCACCGCCGCCCTCACCCGTGAGGTTGTCGCCGGAGTGCTTGATCGCGCCGTTCACGATCGAGAGCTTGCCGAAGTAGCAGCTGTCGATGTGGTTGCGCTGCGGGCCGTACGCGATCACGGAGGCGTCCAGGTCGATGTCCTTGCCCCGGTACGCCGGCTCCCAGCCCAGGCCCATCTTCACCTGGGAGAGGAACGGCCGGCCGCCCTTGACCAGGGACACGGTCTGGTTCTTCTGAAGGTTGACGCGGCCCTTGTCGAGGTTGATCTTCCCGGCGCCCGGGGCCGGGGCGGCCGGTGCCGCCGGGGGCG
The DNA here is from genome assembly GCF_040651415.1 of Streptomyces sp. NPDC048484. NCBI lineage: Bacteria > Bacillati > Actinomycetota > Actinomycetes > Kitasatosporales > Streptomycetaceae > Streptomyces > Streptomyces sp. NPDC048484. The sequence continues at coordinate 11,133 of NZ_JBEZJY010000049.1, read as the reverse complement.
CGGGCGGGGCCGCCGGTGTGCTGAGCGGCGGGGCCGGGGGCGCCACCGGCGTCTGGAGTGTGGGGGCGGGCGGCGCGACCGGGGCCGGCTGGGCCGGAGCGGCGGGCTCCTCCACCGTCACGCCGAAGTCCGTGGCGATGCCCGCCAGGCCGTTCGAGTAGCCCTGGCCGACCGCTCGGGCCTTCCAGGCGCCGTTGCGCAGATAGACCTCGACGATGACCAGGGCCGTCTCCCCACCGAGCTGCGGCGGGGTGAAGGAGGCCAGGACGGAGCCGTCGTCCGCGTTACGGATCGTCGCCGTCGGTTCGACGCCCTGGAACGTCTGGCCCGCCGCGTCAGGGCTCGCCGTGACGACGACCTTCTCGATGCCCGGGGGCACCGCGGTCGTGTCGACCGTGATCGAGTCCGGGGTACTGCCGCCACCGGAGCGGTACGTCACGCCCTGGCCCGACGGCTGGTTGTAGAAGATGAAATCGTCGTCGGAGCGCACCTTGCCGTCGGCGGTGAGCAGCAGGCCCGATACGTCGAGCCGCACCGGGGCGGCGACGTCCACCGTCACGCGGGTGACGGGGAGAGGGATGTTCGAGCCGGGGGTCATAGCTGTCATGCCCGGTGAACGAGCAGACCCTCTTTGCCGTTCCCTTACCAAGCCGCCAATCGGGTCAGCGGCGGTTGCGGGGGTGGTCGCGGGCCGTTCGTTCGTTGCCGCGCTTGTAGTTTCCCGTCCAGCGGGCCATGACCAGCTGGGGGTCGCCGGATTCCACCTCCGTGAGGAACCGGTCCGCCCGGGGGCCGCGCAGGGTTGTCGCGGGGCGGGTCCCGTGGGTGATCGTCACGGTGCCGTCGGGGTGGTGGGCGTAGGCGAAGCCGTGTGGGCGGGGCATGGGGGGATGGTAGGGGGGTTGGGCAGGGGCCGACCAAGGGTTTTTCGCCCCCGCCGCCCCTGCCCGTCCCATCCTTCCGAGGCTCCGCCCCGGGGTGAGAATCGCTACGGGACCACCACGATCTTTCGGCCGACGCCTGAGGCGAACTGCTCCAGGGCCTGGGGGTACTGGTCCAGGGGCAGGCGGTCGCTGATGAAGACGTCCGGGTCCAGGACGCCCGTCGCGAAGAGTTCCGCCGCCCGCTCGAAGCTGTGGAGGACGGCCATCGACCCGGTGATGGTGATCTCCTGGTTGTAGATGCGGTACGGGTCGATGGAGACCCGCGTCGCGTAGTCGGCCACCCCGAACTGGAGGAAGGTGCCGGCCTTGGCGACCCGTCCCAGGCCGTCCTGGATCGCCGCCGCGTTGCCCGTGGCGTCGACGACCAGGTCCCACCCCTGCGGCCGCTCCAGCTCGTCGGCGCTCGTGGCGGACGCCGAGACACCGAGCCGCTCGGCGGTTGTCAGCCGCTGTGCGTTGATGTCGACGACGTCCACGCTCGCCGCGCCCGTCCGCTTCGCCAGCTCCAGCATCATCAGGCCCATCGTCCCCGAGCCGTAGATCAGCACGTGGGAGCCCAGGCGGGAGTTCAGCACGTCGTAGCCACGTACGGCGCACGACAGGGGCTCGATCAGGGCCGCGTCCTGGGTGCGTACGTGCTCGGGGAGTTTCACGCAGTTCGCCACCGGCGCGACCGCGTACTGGGCGGCGCCGCCCGCCGTGGTCACGCCGATGGCGGCCCAGCGCTCACAGAGGTTGTTGTGGCCCGTACGGCAGTACCGGCACTCGTAGCAGTAGAGGGAGGGGTCCACGGCCACCTGGTCGCCGACCGACAGCTCCGTGACCTGCCTGCCCACCCCGACGACCTCGCCCGCGAACTCGTGCCCGGGGACGATCGGCAGCTTGGGCGCGAACTCGCCCTGGAGGATGTGCAGGTCCGTACCGCACAGCCCGCAGGCCGCGACCTCCACGACGACCTCGCGGGGTCCTGGTGTCGGGTCCGGGACCTCGGATACGACGGCCCTTCCCACGGACTCGATGACGGCGGCCTTCATTTCACGGCTCCCAAAGACAGGCCCTGGACCAGTTTGTCCTGGGCGGCGAACCCCGCGGCGAGCACCGGCAGGGAGACGACGAGCGACGCGGCGCACACCTTCGCCAGGAACAGGCCCTGGCTGGTGATGAAGCCGGTGAGGAAGACCGGGGCGGTCTCCGCCACCACGCCCGTCAGCACGCGGGCGAACAGCAGCTCGTTCCAGCTGAAGATGAAGCAGATGAGAGACGTGGCGGCGATGCCCGGGAGGGCGATGGGCGCGACGACCCGGGTGAGGATCGTCGGCAGTTTCGCGCCGTCTATCTGGGCCGCTTCGATGATCGCCACCGGGACCTCGGAGAGGAAGGACTGCATCATCCACACCGCGATCGGAAGGTTCATCGAGGTGTAGAGGATGACCAGGAGCCAGATGTTGTCCAGCATTCCGGTGTTCTTGGCGAAGAGGTAGATCGGCAGGAGGCCCGCGACGACCGGCAGCATCTTCGTGGAGAGGAAGAAGAACAGGACGTCCGTCCACTTCTTCACCGGGCGGATGGAGAGCGCGTAGGCCGCGGGGAGGGCGAGGACCAGGACCAGGAGCGTCGACGCCAGTGACGCCACCAAGGAGTTGGTGAGGGCGGGCCAGGGGCTCGCGCCGCCGCCCGTGCCGAAGAACTCGCGGTAGCCGTCGAGAGTGAGGGCCGCCCCGAAGGACGGCGGATTGGTCGCCGCGTCCTCCTCGGAGTGGAAGGACGTCAGGGTCATCCAGGCGATGGGAAGGAAGAAGATGATGCCGGCCAGCCAGGCGACCAGGCCGAGGCCCCTTCCCTTCGGGCGGCGGGGGCCGGGTTCACCGGACTTGGTGCTGCTGGGGCGTACACGTACCGCGGTGGCACTCATGCGCGGCCCACCTCCTCGCGGAACAGGGACGAGACCACGCGCAGCGCGAAGGTCGCGATGATGATCGAGCCGATGACGACCAGGACGCCGGCCGCGGAGGCGAGGCCGTTCTCGTGGGCCTGGTAGAAGCTCTGGTAGACGGTGTAGGGCAGGTTCGCGGTGCCCAGTCCGCCGGACGTGATGGTGAAGACCGCGTCGAAGTTCTGCACGATGTAGATCGAGCCCAGCAGGGAGCCCAGTTCGAGATAGCGGCGCAGGTGGGGGAGGGTCAGATAGCGGAAGACCTGCCAGGCGCTCGCGCCGTCGACCTCGGCCGCCTCGATCTGCTGGTGGTCCCGGCTCTGCAGGCCCGCCAGCAGGATCAGCATCATGAAGGGCGTCCACTGCCAGACGAGGGACATCTCGACGGCTAGCAGCGGGGTGTTGGAGATCCAGTCCGGCTCCGGTCCGCCGACGTAGTGCAGCAGACCGTTGAGCAGGCCGTACTCGGGGTTGTAGAGCACGTGCTTCCACAGCAGGGCCGCCGCCACGGGGACCACGAGGAACGGTGCGATCAGGAGCGTACGGACCAGGCCGCGGCCCCGGAACTTCCGGTCCAGGAGGAGGGCGAGGCCCAGGCCCAGGATCAGGCTGGCCAGGACGACGGAGGCGGTCAGCAGGATCGTCGTCCAGACCGACTTGCGCAGGGCCTCGTCGGTGAGGACCTCGGTGTAGTTGCCGAAGCCCGTGAAGCTGCGGGCGTCCGGGTAGAGGGAGTTCCAGTCGAAGAAGGAGATCACCAGCGTGGCCACGAACGGGAGCTGGGTCACGGCGACCATGAAGATCAGGGCGGGCAGGAGCGGGGCCCGGGTCGCCCAGGCGCGCATCCGTCCGGAGGGGCGCTTCACGGTGCGTACGGGTGGTGCGGCCACTGGGGCCGTTGTTGTCGCGGTCATCGTCCCTCGTACTCCTCGGCGATCTCCTCGGCCAGCTTCTGGGATTTCTTCAGGGCCGACTCGACGGACTGGCGTCCGGCGACGGCCGCGCTGATCTCCTGCGAGACCTTGGTGCCGAGATCGGTGAACTCGGGAATGCCGACGAACTGGATGCCGGGCGCGGGCCGCGGCTGTACGCCGGGATCGGTGGGCCGGGCGCCCTCGATGGCTTGCTTGGTCATCTCCTGGAAGGCGCCGGCCTCCTTGCGGTAGTCGGCGTTCGTGTACGTCGAGGCGCGCTTCCCGGCCGGCACGTTGGACCAGCCGATCTCGTCGCCCACCAGCTGCTCGTACTCCTTGCTGGACGCCCAGGAGACGAACTTCCAGGCCTTGTCGGGGTTGCGGGACGCCTCCTGGATGCCCCAGGCCCAGGTGTAGAGCCAGCCGGAGGACTTCGTCTCCTCGACGGGCGCCGGTACGTAGCCGATCTTGCCTTTGACCGGGGACTTCGCCGACTCCAGGGAACCGGCCGCGGACGTGGCGTCGTACCACATGGCGACCTTGCCCTGGGTCAGGTTGTTCAGGCACTCGGCGAAGCCGGACTGGGCCGCGCCCGACTCACCGTGCTTGCGGACGAGGTCCACGTAGAACTTGGTCGCCTTCTCGAACTCGGGGGAGTCGAGCTGCGCTTTCCAGTTCTTGTCGAACCAGGTACCGCCGAAGGTGTTCACGACCGTGGTGAGCGGGGCCATGATCTCGCCCCAGCCGGGCAGTCCGCGCAGACAGATGCCCTTCATGCCCTGCTCGGCGCCGTCGGCCTCGGCTGCGAGGCCGGCCACCTGCGTCCACGTCGGGTGGTCGGGCATCGTGAGGCCCTTCGCCTCGAAGACGTCCTTGCGGTACATCAGGAAGGACGACTCGCCGTAGAAGGGCTGCCCGTAGAGCTTGCCGTCCTCCGCGGTGAGGGACTGGCGCATGGGCTTGAGGACGTCCCGCTCGTCGTACCCCGGGTCCTTCGCGACGTACGAGTTCATCTCGTGCAGCCAGTCGTTCTTGGCGTAGATCGGTATCTCGTAGTTGGACAGCGTGGCGACGTCGTACTGGCCGGCCTGGTTGGCGAAGTCCTGGCTGATCTTGTCGCGGACGTCGTTCTCCGGCAGGACGGTGAAGTTCACCTTGATGCCGGTCTCCTTGGTGAAATGAGCGGCGGTGAGCTTCTGCAACTCCACCATCTGGGGGTTGTTGACCATGAGGACGTTGATGGAGTTGCCACCGGAGCCCGCTCCGCCCGCTCCGGCCCAGCAACCGGAGAGCAACGGGGTGAGCAGCGTCCCTGCGGCGACCGCGGCGAACATCACGCGCGGCCTCCGTCGGCTCTGGGTTCGCATGGAACACTCCTGGATGTATCAGTACATATGGGTTGGCGTGGGGAGTGCGGTGCTTCTGTAGTGGGCCGGTTGGATTTTCGAACTCTTGCGGGGTCCTGCGAACTCTGTGCGGAGTCTCGCGAACTCCTGCGACGCCCGGTGGCTCGCGAACTCCTCGTCAGACCCGGATGACCTGGGGGCCCTGCATCGAGTAGCGGTGAGCCTCGGAGGCGGGCAGGAGCGTGCTGGTGACGATCGCCTCCAGGGCGCTGATCTCCGCGAACCGGCAGAAGCTGACGGCGCCGAACTTGGTGTGCACGCCCGCGAACACGGTGCGCCGCGCGGCCCGGACAGCCTGTGACTTGACCTCGCTGACGGCGGGGTCGGGGGTGGTGAGGCCGTGTTCGCGGGAGATGCCGTTGGCGCCGATGAACGCCAGGTCGATGACGAAGCCCGCGAGCATCTTCGTCGTCCAGTGGTCGACGGTGGCCAGCGTGCCGGGCCTGACCCGGCCACCCAGCAGCAGCACCGTCTTGTTGTCGGTCTCGGCGAGCGCGCCCGCGGTGGCCAGGGACGCGGTGACCACGGTCAGTGGCCGGTCCCGGGGCAGTGACTCGGCGATGAGCTGGGGGGTGAAGCCCTCGTCGACGAAGACCGTCTCCGCGTCCCCGAGCAGCTCGGCCGCCGCGGCTGCGATCCGGCGCTTCTCGGGTACGTGGCTGGTGGCGCGGAAAGCGAGCGTCGTCTCGAAGCCGGCGCTCTCCACGGGGTAGGCGCCGCCGTGTGTGCGGCGGACGAGGCCGTGGTCCTCCAGGGCGCGCAGATCGCGGCGCACGGTCTCCTTGGCGACGCCCAACTCGGTGGCGAGCACGTTCACGTCGACGGCGCCGGTGCGCCGGGCGGTCTTCACGATCTCCCGCTGACGTTCTTCCGCGCTCATGCCCGACACCCGCTTCCGCTTCTTCGCGTACTGCCCGTTCGGGCCCGGTGCGACCCATGGGGGAAGTTCTACAGCGGGTACGCGCCACTGACCAGGTCTGTTGCGGGCCCGATGGCGCCCGTATGTGCCCGTTCGACGCGAGTGCCGCCCGGGTCGGACCTGCGGTCGAGCGTAATTCGGGCAGTGGGCATGCCCGAACGGCGGGGCGGACGGGCCCGTTCGGTGCCCGTCCGCCCTGTGGGGTGCTCCGTGTGGAGTGGCCGGAAGTGTCGGCGGGGTCCGGTACGGCCGGACGGGAACGTCAGTAGGGCCACACCGGCGGCTTGGTCACGAAGTGGCCGCCGAGCCGTGCGTGGTCCGGGTTCGCGGGGTCCAGCTCGCCCTGTTCCGCGACCAGCTTCTCGGCGTACTGCTCCGAGTCGTCCTGCGGCTCGTAGCCGAGGGCGCGGGCGGTCGAGAGGTCCCACCACAGGCGGGTGTTCGCGGAGGAGCCGTAGACGACACTGTGCTCGACGCGCTCGGCGGTCAGGGCCGCGTGGAAGAGGCGGGCGCCGTCGCCGGGGCTCATCCACACCGACAGCATGCGCACGCTGGTGGGCTCCAGGAAGCAGGAGCCGATGCGGACGGAGACGGTCTCCAGGCCGTGCTTGTCCCAGTAGAACTGCGCCAGGTCCTCGCCGAACGACTTCGACAGGCCGTAGAAGGTGTCCGGGCGGCGCGGGGTGTCGATGGGGATGAGGGAGCCGGGCGCGTGGGGCGCCTCGCCCTCGGGGCGCGGGGTGAAGCCGACGGCGTGGTTGGAGGAGGCGAAGACGATGCGCCGGACGCCCTCCTCGCGGGCGGCCTCGTACAGGTTGTACGTGCCCTCGATGTTCGCCTTGAGGATCTTCTCGAAGGTGGACTCCAAGGAGATGCCCGCGAGGTGGATGACGGCGTCCACGCCCCGGACGGCCTCGCGCAGGGCTTTCTTGTCGCCGAGGTCCGCGGTGATCGCGTCCGGCTCGCCCTCGATCGGGCGCACGTCGAGAAGGCGCAGCTCGTAGCCGTAGGCAGGCAGCAGCCCGCGCATCAGGGTGCCGAGGCCGCCGGCTGCGCCGGTGAGCAGAATGGTGCGGGGAGCGGGAGCGGGCATCCTCGGGTCTCCTAGAATCGACAGCCGTATTCGTGTACGGCGTTCACATCCATGGACACGCTAAGGATCGCCCACCGCTCGCGTCAAGTGTCGCGCGGTGCGCAGAAATCCGCTGCCGCTCCGCCAGTTTCCGGACCTTTATTACTTCGGTATTACTCCGGGAATGCGGGTTTCCCCGCTTGACCGCCCCCAAGAGAGCGCTTTAGCGTGGGCGTGTTCAGAGATATAGACGCCAATCAGAAACGTGCACGGGTGGCGTGTGCGTACATGCTCTAGGGAGAGCCCGTGTCGTCAGCCCCCCTTGCCGCTCGACTCAGTGTCCCGACCGGGCCGCTGTTCTTCCCCGTCACGGCGTACGACCGTGACGGCGCCGTCGACCTGGACGTCTACCGCGAGCACGTCCGGCGGGGCGTCGAGGGCGGTGCAGCCGCCGTCTTCGCCTGCTGCGGCACCGGCGAGTTCCACGCGCTCACGCCCGAGGAGTTCCAGGACTGCGTCCGGGCGGCCGTCGAGGAGACCGCGGGCCGGGTGCCCGTCGTCGCGGGCGCGGGCTACGGGACCGCCCTCGCGGTGCGGTACGCGCGGCTCGCCGAGGAGGCCGGCGCGGACGGACTGCTCGCCATGCCGCCCTACCTCGTGGTCGCCGGGCAGGAAGGGCTGCTGCGGCACTACACGGAACTGGCCGGCGCGACCTCGCTCGACATCATCGTGTACCAGCGGGACAACGCCGTGTTCACGCCGGAGACCGTGGTGTCGCTGGCCCGCACCGAAGGGGTCATCGGCTTCAAGGACGGCACCGGCGACCTCGACCTCATGCAGCGCATCGTCAGCGCCGTACGGACCGAGGTCCCGGGGGACTTCCTGTACTTCAACGGGCTGCCGACCGCCGAACTCACCGGCCTCGCCTACCGCGGCATCGGCATCACGCTCTACTCGTCGGCCGTCTTCTGCTTCGCGCCCGAGATCGCGCTCGCCTTCCACCGGGCCATGACCTCCGGCGACGACGCCACCGTGAACCGGCTGCTCGACGGCTTCTACCGGCCTCTCGTCGAACTGCGCGCCCTGGGCCGCGGGTACGCTGTCTCGCTGGTCAAGGCGGGCGTACGGCTGAAGGGGCTCGACGTGGGCGAGGTGCGGTCACCGCTGCACGAGCCGGCCGAGGAGCACCTCAAGCAGCTCGGCAGGCTGATCGAGCGCGGCTACGCGCTTCTGGAGGAGGGCAAGTGAAGGCGTCGACCTTCGTCTATCCGTGGGACGTCAACGGCGACCCCGAGGCGGCGGCGCGTATCGCCGGGCTCGGTGTGCGGCAGGCGACGCTCGCGTCCGCGTACCACTCCACGCGCGCGCTGACCCCCCGGCACCCCCAGCGCCGCATCGTCACCGCGCTGCACGCGGCCGTGCTCTACCCGGCGGACCCCGAGCGCTGGCAGGGGCGCAGGCTGCGGCCGTACGCCGCCGGGGACTGGGCGCCGGGGGACGCGTACGGTCAGGCCGCCACGGCACTCGCGGGGGCGGGGCTCGACGTGCACACCTGGGTGGTCCTCGCCCACAACTCCCGGATGGGCGAGGAGTTCCCGGACACCTCCGTGGTCAACGCCTACGGGGACCGCTATCCGTGGGCTCCCTGCGTCGCGCAGCCCGAGACGCGCGCCTACCTGACCGACCTGGCCGTCGAGGCGGCGGTACGGCCCGGGGCGGCGGGTACCGAACTGGAGTCCCTCGGCTGGTACGGGCTCCCGCATCTGCACGCCCACGACAAGACGGCGGGCGTGGCGCTCGGGGACGCCGGGACCTACCTGATGTCGCTGTGCTTCTGCCCCTCGTGCCGCGACGGATACACGCGACTGGGGCTCGATCCCGACGAGGTGGCGGCGGCTGTCCGGCGCGCCCTGGAGCCCGTGTGGCGCGGCGAGACCCCCTCCGGGGGCTGGGAGGCCGTGGAGAAGCTGCTCGGCGGCGAGCTCGCGACGGCCACACGTGCCTGGCGTGACTCCGTCGCCCGCTCCCTCCAGGCGGACGTCGTCGGCGCCGTACGCGCGGCGGCCCCGGAAGGCTTCCAGATCCTGCTGCACGCGGACCCCGACTCGTACCACGTGGGCGCGAACGCCGGAGTGGACCCCGAGCACATCCTGACGGTCGCCGACGGCGTGGTCGTGCCGTGCGCCGGAGGACCGGAACTGCTGACGCCCTTCGCCGGGCACGCGGCCGAGGGGAACGTGCTGGCGGCCAACTTCCCGGTGGTGGCCAGGATGGGGGGCAGCCCCGCGACGCTCTTCGACGACGTGACGCGCGCGGTCGAGCGCGGAGCCACCGAAGTACGGCTGTATCACGCGGGGTTGGCGTCCGAGGAAGACCTGTCGCTCGTGGCGGGGGCGCTGGCGCGACTGGGCTGACGCCGGAGTTGGGCCCGGGGCCTCCGCGCGCTTCAGGGGTGAAAAGCCGGGGCGCAGCCCCGCTTTTCAGGGGCGCGGGGCGGTGACATCTGCGGCTCCGCCGCGTGGGCGCGACCAGCCACAGCCGGGCAGCACCGTCACAAGTCGCGTAAGCCCCAGTACCACCAATAGCGGTTGATACGGAACGAGTTCCACGAGACCGGCGCCGAGCGCGAGCCCCACCGCGTTCGGCGCGAAGAGCAATGTGCCCGCGGTCGCCGCCGTACGGCCCAGGAGGGCGTCCGGAGTCTCCCGCTGCACCGCGGTGAGGGCCGCGACCAGGACGCAGGGGAGCCCGACGCCGACCGCCGCGGCAGAGGCGAGGGCGACCACGTCGTACGGGAGCGCGCGAGCCGTCACGGCGACGGCGGTGAGCGCGATGCCGTACCCCGCGAAACGGCGTTCGCCCAGCTGGCGCAGCAGCGGGCCCGAGGCCAGGCCGATCGCCACCGAACCCGCGCCCTGCGCGACGTACAGGAATCCCACGTACGAGGGGGAGTGGCCGAGGCCCTCCACCACCGCGTAGACCGTCGCGCCGTTGACGCCCGCGAAGAGCATGGTCGTACCGCCGGCGAGGACGAGCGGGCGCAGGGCAGAGTGACTCCACACGTAGCGGGCGCCTTCGGCAGTCCGAGCGCGCAGGCCGACATGGGACTCTGCCGGGAGCGGCTTCGGTTCGTGTACGTGCAGGAGGGTGTAGAGGCCCGCGGCCAGGGTGAAGGTGAGCGCGTCCAGGAGTGCGACGCGGGCCCCTCCGTACGCCGCGTACAGGCCCGCGCCGGCAAGCGGCGCGACCAGTTTCATGCCCTCGTTGGCCGTCATGCGCAGGCCGTTGAAGTCACCGAGGAGCTGCTTGTCGACGGCAGTGGCCACCAGCGCCGACTCCGCCGCGTCGTGGACGACGCCCGCCGCCCCGTAAACGAGCAGCACGGTGAACAGGACCCACAGAGTGCCCCGCGAGTCGACGGCGAAGAAGGGGAGGAGGAGCACGGCCAGGCCCAGGTTCGTCCACACCAGCAGTGGTCTGCGGCGGGTGCGGTCCGCGAGGATGCCGAGGGCGGGGCCGATCAGGGTGGGCGCCCAGAGGGCGAAGACGCAGAGGGCGGCCAGGCCGTCCGAGCCGGTCAGGTCCTTCACCCAGATCCCGGACACCAGCCACATCGCCGACGAACCGAAGCCGGAGATCACGACTCCGCCAAGGTAGAGGGCGGCGTTGCGGTCCCGCAGGACGCGGACCACGGCCCAGACCGGCCGGGCCGTCCGCGCTGTCCGAGCCGCCCGCGGTGTCCGCGGTGTTTGTTCCGTCATGCCAGGTCATCGTGCGGCTAAGGCCCGGGGGCGGGGATCGGATAGGTGCCTTAGGCGGCAGACGTGGCAGGGATGCCCGTTGCCGCGGTCCTAGTAGGGCTTGGTCAGGTTGGTTGTGGTGGTGCGTGTCCTTGGGGCCCGGTGTGGCGTTGAGAGGGTGTGACTCCGGACGAGATTGCTGTGG
>NZ_JBEZJY010000048.1:17031-62136 GCF_040651415.1 Streptomyces sp. NPDC048484 | reverse complement strand
GCGGCACACCGAAGGCACCCGCGCGAAACTGAAACGCCTGGTCAACCGCGGCCTCCTCACCGAACCCGAGCCCGGCCTGTTCACCCTGCCCCGACTGGCTCCGCCCGCACCGGACACCACCTCAACCTGAAACCCGACGAACCATCACAGAACGTCCTCTGACACACCAGCCGCCGCCCGGCCGCTGGTGTGGACGCCCTGGGTACCGGCTGGCCATCAGTTCCTGCACCGCATGCATCCTGTCATCCGGTGGTGGCGGTCAGGGCGGCGCGCAGGTTCCTCGCGGATCCGGTTTCGGTGGCGATGGCGACGGCGCGGGAGGCGAGGTCTGCGGCGGTGTCCCGGTCGCCGCAGGCCGCGTGGATGCGGGCGCTCGCGGTCAGTACCTCAGCGGAGCCGCGGACGATGGCGGCAGGCCAGGCAGCCAGGGCATCATCGAGAGCGGTCCGGCCGGTGCGCAGGAAGGCCGGGCTCTTCTGGCCGAGGCGGACCATGGCGTGGCCGGTCCATTTGTGCAGCTCGGGGGCGCCCAGGTAGCCGATGTACGTGGGCTTCTCGCCGTCGTCGGCTTTCTCCAGCAGTGTCCAGGCGGCGTGGAGATCGCTCTGGGCGGTGCGGTCGTCGCCGAGGCAGGCGTGGTGGTGGGCGCGGACGGCGTGGAGCCAGGACCGTACGGCGGGATGGGCCGTCGTCCCTGCCAGACGAAGGGCTCCGTCGGCGAGGTCGAGGGCGTTGCGGTGGTGCCCCTGGTCGGTGAGGATCCGGCTCATCTGGCCGATCAAGTAGACGCAGGAGGAGCGGTCGCCCGCCTGCCGGGCGTGGGCGGCGGCGTCGCGGTAGTGCGTGGCCGCGTTTTCGGCCATGCCCAGGTCGTAGGTGAGGAAGCCGACGAATCCGCCGGTGTCGGCGGCGAGCGCGGCGATCTGCTGCTGTTCGGCACGGCTGGCTGCGGTGGCGTGCCAGGCGAGGATCTGTTGGTGGTGGCCGACGGCATGGGCGTACACGGCGGACGCCCCGCGTAAGTTGTCGAGCCGGCCGTGGGCGGCGCGCAGGGCGCGATGAGCGTCCATCAGGTCACGGCTGCCCGCGGCAGCGGGGCTGCCCGCGCCCAGCCGGGCGGCCAGGGCGGCGCCGCCCGCGTCTTTGAGGAAGTCTCTGCGCCACACGTCGTCCCATTCCCGTTGGGCTTCGGCCAGGGAGACCAGTTTGCCGCCTGCCCCGACGGCCTTGTCCAGACCGCGCGCGATCGGGGGCGTCGGCGATCTGCGCTCGTGTTCGAGATCGCTGATGATGCTCTTGCTGCACGAGGCCCGGCGCCCGAGTTCCCGCAGCGTCGTCTCGCCCCGCAGCCGCCGCAGTGCTGCGGCGAAGGTCTCCTCACCGGTTTCCGGCATCGCTACCTCCACGCCCTTATGGTGAGCCGGCGTTCCGCACGCGGTGCGGGCGGCATACGCGCTGCTGGGATGAGCCCACACCCGCGTGCCGGTGTGGACTCGGGCCTTGGGCAAGTTGCGGACAAGTGCGGACAGCCGAGCCCTGCCCACGGGCCGGGCTGGTGGCCACCCTGGTGGGCATGGGCCTTGAGCGTAGGGACGTGCCGCGGGCCGGCCAAGACGCCGGACAGTGGGACATTCCAGGGCCCGCCTGACGTCATCATCCGCAGCCGTCGAGAGGAGCTCAGTCATGCTGAGGGTCGCGCTGTATGGCAGGCCGGGGGCCGGCAAGAGCACGTTCGCCGGCCTGCTGGTGCAGGAACTGGCGCTGGCCGGTGCGGAGGTGCTGACCCTGAAGGTGGGCGCGCCGCTGTACGAACTGCAGGCCGTCGTGCACGCCATGGCCGGGCGCCCGCTGCTGGACGGCACCGGGCAGGACGGCCAGTTGCTGAACGTTCTCGGCAGCCAGCTGCGGCGCATCAACCCCGGCGCGCTGACGGAGGCATTCACCCGGCGGGTGCGTCAGGCCGAGGCGGTAAGGCCGGACGCGGTGCTGGTCTGCGACGACCTGAGGGCCCCGGACGTGACGGCGCTTACCGCCCTCGGGTTCCTCCTGGTGCAGGTCACCGCTCCCGATGCGGTCCGGCTCGCACGCAAACAGAGGCGGGCCGACCTGTCCGCGGGCGACGAGCACCATCCCACCGAGGCACTCGTTGAGGCGGCGCCGTGGCGTCGGGTGGACAACACCGGCAGCCTCGATGACCTGCACAAGCGGGCGGCCGAGGTCACCGGGGAGGTGCTGTGGTGATCCTGACCGGAAGCGAGATCGTCCGGCAGCGCGACCGCGGGCGTCTGACCATCGAACCGTTCACCACCGGGCAGCTCAACCCGGTCTCCTACAACTACCGGCTCGGCCCCGTCCTGCGGACCCACCGCGCCCCGGTGATCGATACGCATGGCGATCACGAACTGCAGGAGTGCGCTATCGCGGACGACGGCATGGTCCTTCAGCCCGGCCGGGTGTATCTGGGGACCACGGTGGAGGAGATCGGCAGCCCGGTCTTCGTGCCGTCCCTGATCGGCCGTTCCTCCCTGGGGCGGCTCGGGGTCTTCCTCCAGTACAGCGCCGACCTGGGCAACGTCGGCTCGTGCCATCGCTGGACGCTGGAGATCAAGGTCGTCCAGCCCATCCGTGTCTACGCGGGCATGACCGCGGGCCAGCTGACCTTCTGGTCCACCGTCGGCCCCGCCCTCGCCTACACGGGGCGCTTCGGGCGGCTCAACGAGGCCACCGTCGGCCCGCCCGGCCTGCTGGCCGCCGCCCGCTGACCTGCCCCGACCTGTATCGATGAGGAGTTGCCGTGATCCTGACCGGACCAGAGATCGCCCGCGAACGCGAAGGGGGCCGGCTCGTCCTGGACCCGTTCGACCCGGCGCAGGTACAGCCGAACTCCTACAACCTCGCGCTCGGCCCCACCCTGGTCTTCTACACCGGCGAGGTGCTGGACACCCGCCGGGAGAACCCGTCCACGGCGGTGGCGATCCCCTCCGCGGGGTTCGTGCTGCGGCCGGACCGCATCTATCTGGGCTCCAGCGTCGAGGTCCTGGGCAGCGATCACCTGGTGCCGGTCATCCGCTCCCGCTCGGGGGCAGCGAGGCTGGGCCTGTTCGTCCACGTTACCGCCGATCTGATCGACATCGGCTCGATCGGGCAGTCGACGTTCCAGCTGCACGCGGTGCAGCCGGTGCGGGTGCACGCGGGCGACCGGCTGGCCCAGGTGACGTTCTGGCGCCCCCAGGGCGAGATCACCCTCTATGACGGCAAGTATCAGAGATCGCGCGGGCCGCAGCCCTCGCAGATCCACCGCGACACCGCCGAGGCGGTGGCGAGGTGAGCGCCCGCCGTGTGCCCGATCCAGCGGACGGCTGCCCCGACCCCGCCGCCCGCGCCCTGGTCGCCGCGGCGTTCGCCGCCATCAGCAGCCGCTATGTACTGGGCCGCCACCAGATCGGGGCCGCGGTCCTGGACGGTGACGGCCATATCCACCTCGGGCTGCACCTGGACGCGATGGTCGGCCGGGCCGCGGTCTGCGCCGAGGCCGGCGCCCTGTCCGCGGCGCGGCTCGCCACGGGCGCCGAGCTGGTCTCGGTGGCCGCCGTCCGCTACCCCAAACCTACCGAAGCGCCCGTGGCCCGCGTCGTCCCACCGTGCGGGCTGTGCCGCGAACTCCTCCTCGACCACGCCCCCAACCTGCACGCCGTCGTCCGCAACGGCACCCACGCCGTGCTGACCCCCCTGGCCGGCCTGCTGCCGCACAAATATGTGGGCACCAAGTGGCCCGCCGGCCTCACCCCCAAGCCCTGACCATCCCGGCCTCGACAAGGAGCCTTCCGTGACGACCGACTTCCGCACCCCGGCCCTGGACGCCCTGGCGAAAGAGATCATCCCCGAGGAGCACTTCGAGTTCTCCACCACCACCGCCCGGGACCGCTTCTTCCACGACACCCGCATGCTCGACGTCAAACAGTGGGTCCACAACGCCTTCCGCACCAATCCGACGCCGATGGTCGGCCACATGCTCGACAATCTCGCCCTCACCGGCACCGAGGACCTCCTGGACCTCGGCTGCGGCAACGGTTTCGTCCTGGAGCACCTGCGCCCCTACCTTGCCGACGGCTCTATCACCGGCCTCGACATCGCCCCGGCCGTCCTGGACGCCGCCCGCCAGCGCCTGCACGGGACCGCCACCCCCGCCACGTGGATCGAGGGCAGCGCCGACGACCTGTCCATGCTCGGCGACGGCACCTTCGACCGCGCCATGGCCAACTACATGATCCACTATGTGCCGGACCTGGACCGCTGCTTCCGCGAGGTCCGCCGAATCCTACGCCCCGGCGGCATCTTCCAGCTCACCACCGACCGCACCGACAGCATGCTGGAAATGTACGACGCCCACTTCGCCGCCCTGAAAGCGATGGACGCTCCGCGGGACCTGTTCAAGGCGAGCCCGAAGGGGCGACTGTCCCTGTCCAACGGTGCCGGCCTGCTCGGCAAGCACTTCACGCGGGTGGACACCGTGACGTGGCAGGACCAGCTGCGCTTCACCGACCCCGAACCCTTCATGCGGTTCTACGAGATCGGACACAACCACTGCTGCGCCTCCTCTGAACCCGACGAACGCCTGACCGAAACCTTCTTCCGGGAACTGCGCGACCGCGTCCGCGCCCGGGTCACCGAGGCGATCGACACGGGCGGGTACTTCGCGGTGACCAAGTACACCGGCTCCTTCCTGTGCTACTGACGGGCAAGGCAGCCCGGATCAGCAGGGGCCGCCCTGGTGGGGCCGTGAGCGTTGGTAGCGTCGCAGGATGCCGTGCCGGCCGGTGCGGTGTGCCGATCGACCGAGAGAGACCTGATGCCCCCGACGATCCGCAGGGCCGTCATCCCCGCCGCCGGACTCGGCTCCCGCCTCCTGCCGCTGACCAAGGCCACACCGAAGGAAATGCTGCCGGTCGGCGACAAACCGGTGATCGAGCACACCGTGCGCGAACTGGTGGCGTCCGGTATCACCGACATCACCATCGTCGTCTCCGGCGGGAAGTCCCTGATCCAGGAACACTTCCGGCCCAACCCCGCCCTGGTGGAGCAACTGCGCACGGACGGCAAGACCGCCTACGCGGACGCGGTGGAGGAGGTCGCCGAACTGGCCCGCCAAGGACACATCACCTACCTCGACCAGCATGGCCCGTACGGCAACGGCACCCCCGTCCTCAACGCCGCCCGCAACGTCGGCGACGAGCCCATGCTGGTGCTCTGGCCGGACGACGTGTTCGTGGCCGACGTACCCCGGGCCCAGCAGCTGATCCACGCCTACGAGGCGACCAACAGCCCCGTCCTGGCCCTGATGCCCATGGACCCGGCCGACTCCCCGCGCTACGGCGTGCCCGTGGTCAAGGAGGACCTCGACGGCGGCCTGATGCGCATCACCGGCCTGGTCGAAAAGCCCAAGCCCGCCGACGCCCCCTCGGCGTACGCGGCCATCGGCGGCTACGTCATCACCCCCGCCATCATCGACGAACTGCGCGAGCAGACCAGGCGCTGGCACGAGCACCGCGAAGGTGAGATCTACCTGACCGACGCGATCAACGCCTACGCCGCCGGCCGCGCCGTGTACGGGCAGGTCATCCAGGGCCGCTGGTACGACACCGGCAACCCGGCCGATTACCTCGTCGCCCAGTTCGCTTCCGCCCTCGCGCACCCCGAATACGGGCCCATCCTGCACCGCCTCGCCCGCGAACTCGGCGAGGGCCCCCTACCCGGCACGGAGAACATCACGACCTGATCCGCCGCTCCCTTCGGGCCGCCCGGCCACGGCGAGCGGCCGGCCCGAAGGGAGCACCCCCCATGGCACCGCAACCCGTCTTCGAACCCGTCATCGACCAGCACGACACCTGGCTGGCCGTCAACCCCGTCCAGGGCTGCCCCAAGGGCTGCACCTACTGCTACCTCCAGGACCTGGGCCTCACCCGCGCCAAGCCCAAAGAGCTCGCCACGCCCGAGGACACGCTTCGCCAGCTCCTCGGGCACCGCTACTACCACCCCGCGCTGGTGCTGGCCCTCTACACCTGCACCGACGCCCTGGCCACGCCCGCCACCCGCGCCCACCTCACGCGCTTCCTCGATGTCCTGGGCGCCTCCGCTGTCCGCAACCCCGTGTGCCTGATCACCAAGTGCGCGATCCCGGACGACGTCCTGGCCTGCATCACCCGCAACCGGAAAGCCGGACTGCCGGTCCTGGTCTACGTCAGCTACTCCGGCCTGGGCCCCGACATCGAACAGGGCATCAACCATGCCGCCCTGCGCAGCAACTTCCCCCGCCTGCACGCCGCCGGCGTCCCGGTCATCCACTACTGGCGGCCCGCCCTCCCGCAGAACAGCACCCCCGACGTCATCGACCACGTCATGGACTTAGCCGTCCGGTACGCCCTGTGCACCGTCGCGGTGGGCACCAAAGTCAAACCCACCGCCCTCGACCAGATCACCGACCTGTGGCCCCAGCTCGCAGACCCGCACCTGGACCCGCAGGCCGCCGACTCCGTCTGGCCCCGGACCACCTGGGACTGGCTCCACCACATGCCCGACCGCTACGCCGGCCACCCCGTCTTCCAGACCAACTCCTGCGCCCTCGCCCACGTCCTGGGCCGCGCCGACCGCGCGGGCGTCTTCAACACCCCCACCTGCCTGAGCGCCAACCGCTGCCCCGCCGCCCAGCGCGAGATCTGCCGGCGCACCGTCCCCAGGCAGCAGCCGGTGACCGAGACGGACGTCGACCAGCACCTTGCGAGGATCGGCCACCCCCACCTGCGCTACACCCTCAACCCCGCCACCCGCACCGTGGTCCTGAACGAGCCCGCCCCGCTGCGCGACCGCCACAACCTCGCCCAGGTCCTCGCCGTCACCGTCCGCTCCCCACAGGACCCCGGCGAGCGCTACTGGCCCGGCCGCCTGTCCGGCGGACAGCCCCTGATCATCGACACCCGCCCGTAGAACTCCCGTTTCTCCAGCGCCGACTCCAGGGGACCGCCATGCCTCCCGTCATCATGGACACCGCCGTCCTGTTCTGGCCCCGCGGCGGCAGCGCCCAGGTCATCCGCTACCTCCTGCGCGAACTGGGCACCAGGGGCCTCACCACCCGCCTGCACGCCGGATCTCTCGGACAACCCGGCGACCCCTCGCACGGACCCACCTTCTACCAGGGCCTCGACCTGCACCCCTACGACCACAACACCGCCTACGCGGCCTTCACCCGGGGCAAGGACCCCCAGCGCGCCGACCCGCCCTTCCACCCCTCCTACGAGGACCGCGGCAACTGCCCCGACCCACTGTTCAGCGCCATACCGCCCCAGGCAGCCGACCACCTCACCCGCGCCTGGACCCGACACCTGATCGCCCACCGCAGCCCCGACGCCAGCCTGCTGCACCTGCACCACCTCAGCCATCTCCAGACCAGCGCCCGCACCGCCTACCCCGACACCCCCCGCGTCACCACCCTCCACGGCACCGAACTCAAACTCATCGACGCCATGGACCAGCGCCTCCACCTCGCCCAGCGCACCGACACCTCCCTGAGCAAACTCTCCCGCCTCCTGCACAACGACAACCCGCGCCGCACCACCGAGGCCCTGCGCCTGGCCAGGACCACTGCCCTCGACGACCACGACACCGACCTGCTCACGGGCACCGCCTGGCACAAATGGGCCCACTGCGACTACTGGCTCGCACGCCTGCGCCAAGCCGCCACCGACGCCGGAGACCTGGTCGTCGTCTCCGAGTACGACCAGCACCTCGCCACCCGCCTGCTCCGCCTATACGACGCGCCGCCCGTCATCCCCAACGGCGTCGACACCCGCGCCTTCCGCCCCCAGCACCTCAATGCGGCCCAGCGGCTGGCGCACCTGCGCCGCTGGCTCGTCACCGACCCCCACGGCTGGGGACCCGGCGGCGCACCGGGCAGCATCCGCTACACCGAAACCGACCTGCACCGCCTTCACGACCAGCACGGCCACCTGCGCCCACTGCTGCTGTGGGTCGGCCGCTTCCTCCACTTCAAACGCGTCCCCGTACTGCTGCGGGCCTTCGCCGCCGCCCGCACCCGCCTCGACCCAGCACCCGTCCTGCTGATGTGGGGCGGCTACCCCGGCGAGTGCGAAGGCGACCACCCCGCCGACCTGGCCCACGAACTCGGCATCACCCAGGACGTGTTCTTCACCGGCTGGCGCGGCCACGACGAACTGCCCGCCGGCCTGAACTGCGCCGACCTCATGGCCGCCCCGGCCGTCAACGAGCCCTTCGGCATGGTCTACCTCGAAGCCATGGCCTGCGGCACCCCGCCCATCGCCACCGCCACCGGCGGCCCCGCCCGCACCATCGTCCCGGCCGGCCCAAACGCCACCGGCTACCTCGTCGCCCCCGACGACGCCGGCCACCTCGCCGACACCCTGACCGCCGCACTCCTCAACACCAGTGAACGCCGGCGCCGCGGCATCAACGGCCGCACCCACATCGAGGCCATCTACGGCTGGACCCGCACCGCCGACCGCTACCTCACCGTCTACGACCAGGCCGGGCGGCACTGACCACTGCCCACGCCGCCTCCGAGCGAAGGAGTTCCATGCACATCGACGGCCTGCTGCTCGACATGAACGGCCTCTTCCGGCGCTGGCACGACACCGGCGCCCGCACCAGCGAACGCCTCGCCCGCCTGCCCCAGGGCACCATCAGCCACTACGCCTACGACCACCCCGCCTACCGCCTCGCCCGCGTCGGCGTTCTCACCGACCGGCAGTGGGCCGACGACGTCACCGACCGCCTCACCCGGGACTTCGGACCGCACGTCCGCGACGCACTCGGTCCCTGGCGTGCCGATCGCGGTGAACCCGAGCCCCAGATGATCAGCCTCCTCGCCGAGATACGCCGGCACCTGCCCGTGGGTGTCCTGTCCAACTGCACAACAGCCCTGCGCACCGACCTCCAACACCACGCCATCACCTTCGACCACGTCTTCCCCTCCGCGGAACTCGGCATCGACAAGCCCTCCCCGCACGCCTACCGCAGCGCCGCCGATCACATGGGCATCCCCACCCACGCGCTGGCCTACTTCGACGACGAGCCCACCTTCGTCCAGGCCGCACGATCCACCGGAATGCACGCCCGCCTGTTCACCGGAGCCGAAGAATTCACCGCCCGCCTACACGAACTCGGCCTGCTCCCGGCCACGCACAGCCCAGAGCGGAAAACCGACGCCACGCAGAAGGGCTCCCATGCGTCATGAGCATGTGGGAGATTCCAGTTGCTCTGAGCCGACGAGGCGTACCCCACCAGCGACTTTGACCGCACGGATCTCCTCGGCGTCGGCGGGTTCTGTCGCGGTTCGGGCCCGATGAGGTGCCGCAGCAGCCGCGATCTCGCCTCGTTGCCGTAAGCCACTGAGGGCACGTTAGGTCAGTCCTGCCGCCCGGCCTGATTACGCCGCGCCATCATCACCCCGGCGCTTCTTGCCAGGGAGGTACTCCCTGATGAGCCGACCCAGAACCTCTCCCTCGTGATCGCGTTCGTTGAACATCGCCCGTCGGAAGGCGTCGCGCTCCTGGCGCTCCAGGAAGGCCACCATGTACTCGGCCTTCGGGTGCTGGTAGCCGCAGCACATCAAGCGGGTACAGACGTTCTGTGACGTGCCGAGCCTCGGCGTGCGCCAGGGATGGTGCGGGTACCCCCGCAACTCGGCCTTGCAGCGTGCGAGGATCTCGAACATCTCGGTTTTGTTCCGATGCCGCTCATCCTCGTAGTGCAGGCGGAACCACTCGCGGCGGTCCATGTCCGCTATCTCCCGCTGTACGCCCTCCACGCGTCTCGTGATGCCGGCGTAGACGGCGGGCCGCATGGCCCGCGTTGCGAAGCCCGCCTTCGGATATCTGTGGTGCATGTCCATGTCCACTACCCAGCGCCCAGCACTGCGGCCTCTCTTCCAGCGATTGCAGTCCTCGCACGCCGGAACGAAATTCCAACAGATATCCGCCCCTCTGTCAGCGATGGGCTCCTCGTGGTCAATCGTCGTAGAGGCCGACCGACCACAGTAGGTACACAGTCCTCGCTGCGCCGTCAGGACCATGACCCATTGCCAGGTCTTCCGCTTTCTGCGCTGTCCGCGACGGATTGCATCCACCATGCGCCACCCTCCTGATCAATCGCGAGGATCGTAAGGGGAGGCACTGACATTCGACACGAGAGCAGATGATCTCCATCCGCTTGTGAAGATTCCCGGAATGGGAGATGACCACGGCTCTCCATTGCGCGCCACATGCGCGGTGTGGCGCACCGAGCGCGCATTCCGAGGGCCCTTATGGCCGCATTCAGAATAAATGGTGGCATTCAGGACTTCCCGGGAAGGCGGTTCTCCGGCACGACAGCAGGCATATCGTCACCTCTGCGATGTCGGCCCGTCCGACGCATGCATCTCCAGGCACCAGTACATGAGTTCGTGGCTATGCCACTCCCATTGGTGCATTGGAGGCACATATGAACGGCGGGGAGTCTCGCGACAAAGGGAAGGGACCGGCAAAGGTCTGGATCACCTTCCTGTCAGCGCTGGCCGGTCGAGCTGTTGCCGACTGGTTCAGCGACTGGAGGAGGCGGCATGGCCTGTAGCCGGTCCCTGGTTGCCCTTCGCTGACCGCATACGCGGCCAGTTGGCCGGGTCTCAGAAACCCGTCCTTGCGGGGTCACGCCTGTTGGAGGGCGTGGCCCCGCTCTTTCGTTGGCGGCTAACTATTTACATGACACCGCCCATTCAATGATGGGACATGCGTCAAGTTATATGTGTCGCCGCCCCCAGCACTGTAGCGCGCTCCCCGCACGTGCGAAGGTGGTCCGCGCTTCTTGCTGTTATTTCGGGCTTGGGCAGGTCGGAGCTTGTGGTCCCCGCGCACGCGGAGGTGGACTGCACCTCTTGCCCAGTGCCTCAACGTGCAGTTGTAAACCCGATTAAGCAATGAAGGTGACACTCAGTGTTGCCGTCAATCTCCCCTTCTGGACCACCCACGCCGCCGGCCGGTCTTCGCCGAGGTAGCAGTACCCAGACCGAACAGCCAAGACGCTCTCCGAGCCTCTGGCATTCTCGCCTTCAGACTGCAGCTCGGCGGCAGCCTTCTTGACCACGCTCAGCGGAACGGCCTGCCTCGCAGCGCCCTGTCGCCGGGGTTCCCACTCCGCCGCTGCCTGGTCGCCGGTCAGCGCTTCTGTCACTGCGTCGGCATCAGTCTCAGATCCGTGCCCGATCGGCCAGCGAGTGGTCGTGAGCCGTGGAGGTTGAAGTCCCACCCGTGGGGTGATGTACGCGTGGAACAGGGTCTCGCCCTCTGGCCACACGTCCTGGGCATGCTGGAACACGAACGGCTTCATGACCATGCACCGTAGCGTTCCGGCTCTGAACACGCGTCCACAGTGGGCGAGTTGGGTACGGTCCGACCGGGCGGTCCGTGTTCGGCGGCGGAGGCGAATCATGAAGAGTGCGCATACGGGGCTGGCGGCGTTCGAGACCAGAGCGGGCGAGGCGGCTCGGACCTTGCTGCACAACCAGGGATACGACGGCGGGTGGGGCCTCACCCTGACCTCGGTTTCCTCGATCGTGAACACCAGTGAGGTGCTGCCGATCCTGCGGGCCGCCGGCATCGCCGGAAAGCCGGTCCGGCAGGCGCTCGACTTCCTCACCGGCGCTATCCCCGAGCACTGCCAGCCCCGCCACAAGGGCGGTCGCGGCGAGCACACCCGGTTCATTGCCTTCGGCCTCGCCGGACTCTTGTCCCACCCGCGCTTCTTCCACCACGGTGATGTCGCGGAGGCCGCGGCCTGGTGCGTCGGCTGGCTGGAGGACCACCAGGTCGACCACGGATGGCCCGAGGTGCTCGGGCTCGACGACACCTCACTGCATCAGACGGCCCTGGTGGTTCACGGGCTCGCCCACCTCCGAGATGCCCTCCACGACTTCGGCCCGGGGCTCGTCCTGCCCGGCGGGGTGGAGACCAACAGCTTGCTGGAGCGAGTCGAGCCGCTGATCAACCACGGTGTGCACGGCCTGCTCTACCACCGCCGACCCAGCGGGGCATGGGGGTGGCGCACCTACATCGACACGGATCCAAGTCCGAGCAAGACAGCGCTGTGCCTGCTCGCGCTGTCGGCCGTCTGTGCCGGAACTGGGCCCGGCGGCGAGCCTGCGTACCGGGATGCCCCGCGGGAGGTGGGCGGGGTGCACGGCCCGGTTCAGCGGAAGCGGCTGTCCGACGTGGTCGTCGAGGCAGGCCAGTGGCTGCTGCACAACCACCACCGATGGGAGGAGTTCGTCGAGGACGACAAGGACGTGCAGGGCACGGCCTGGGAGCACATGGCCTACGCGCTGTGCACCCAGGCCGCCATCCGGGCCGGCGCGAGCCCGCGCGATCCCCGCCTCGCCAAGGCGTGGAAGTTGATGAACGACCTGTGGGATCCGGAGGCCGGACTGTGGAACGAGCCGGGAGCCTCGGGCAAGCGCGCCACCATCAGGGCCGCGTACTACACAGTGTCGGCCTACGAGGAATCGGTGCACCGCCTGGCCCGGATGAGTCTCACGGACAGCACCTTCGAAGTGGTGAGCGAGGCGTCGGCCGAGATGGTCATCGCCCATGTCGCACTCGGGCCCGGCCGGACGGTCCTCGTCGGCGCGCGCGACAGCGAAGGAAGCGTGACGTGTGAGCTCTCGGAGCGCCTGTTCGACGTGGTGAAGGTCGTGCACGACGCTCCCGAGGCAGGGCTGGCGACCGAGCGGATCGCGGCAACGCTCTACGTCGCCCCGTCCTCGGTGCCCAAGTACGTTCAGCGCCTCAACCAGGCAATCTCCGCGGCCTTCGGCGGCGCCCCGGCTCGGCTACTGCTGGCCAGCACGGTGGACGGGGCCAGCGGGTATCGCCTCGCGGGACGGTAGACCGCCCGCCTACGACGTGGCCCGCTCCGCCACCACCGGGTAGTTCAGCAGGGCGAAACGCGCCAGGGAGCGGACCTGGTCGAAGGTCTTGAGGGCGTCGAGATCCTCCAGGCCGAACCATGCCGCCCCGTGCACCTCTTCGAGGTCGGCCACCACGGCCTGCTCGCGGGTGCCCGGCTGCCGCTGAACGTAGAAGAACTGGACCAGAGCGGGGGTGGGGAACCCTTCACGTTCGATGTCCACATAGAACGGCACCGGCTCGGGGGTGGCGTTGCGGTCAGCGGGATGGATGGCGGGCTGGCTGGAGATCGCCTCGACCAGCAGGCCGGTCTCCTCCTTGAACTCGCGCACCGCGGTGCCGGCGAAGGACTCGCCGGGCTCAATGTGGCCACCCGGGGGAACCCACTTGTCGAAGCGGTTGTGGTGGACGAGCAACACCTTCCCGCGCTCCACGAGGTAGCCCGAGCAGCAGTACACCAGCCCGACGTCGCGGGTGGTCTGGCCGTCTTGGATCAGAATCGAGCGAGGCACATCCGCCACGATAGCCCACCGCGCCAGACCCGAACTCCCGTGCGGGACCGGCGGCTTCGGGCCATGTCATCGCCAGCCCGATGACATGTCATCGGCAATGACAACGCGATGTCATCGGGTACACGTCACGGCGGGGCGGATGGTGGTCGCATCCCGCCCCGCGGCTCCTTCCGCCCACGGTCGGCGATACCCCTGTCCGCCAAGGAGAGGCCCCCGATGCGCACTCGCCCGACCCCGTGGCATGCCCGGTACCAGCAGCGGTTCACGGCCCCGCAGACCGTGGTGGTCCAGCCCACGACCTGGTGCAATCTGGACTGCCAGTACTGCTACCTGCCCTTCCGCAAGCTCAAGCACCAGATGTCGCCGGAAGTGGCCGAGGCCCTGGCGCAGCAGGTGGCCGGGCTTGAGGACAGCGGCCATCCGATCGGCATCGTCTGGCACGCCGGTGAGGCGCTCGCCGTCGGCCAGCAGAAGTTCGCGGCACTACTCGACCCGTTCGAGAAACTGCGCCGCGCGGGCCGCGTCCACCACTACGTGCAGACCAACGCGACGCTGATCACCGAAACGTGGTGCCACCTGCTGGCCGCGTACGACGTCCGCCTCGGCGTGAGCATCGACGGCCCGGCCGCCCTGAACGCCGAGCGCGTCGATCTTCGAGGCAAGCCGGCCTTCGACCGGATCCGGCGTGGCATCACACAGCTGCGCGAGTACGGCACCCCCTTCTCCGTCATCTCCGTGGTCGGCACCCTGGGCATCGCGATGCCGGAGGAGCTGATGGAGTTCCTGACCACCTTGGGAGCTCACTCTGTGGGCTTCAACATCGAGGAGATCGAAGGGATCAACACCGACCGGCAGCCGCCCACCGCGGTCCAGGCCGAGGAGTTCTGGAGCCGCATCCTCACCTGGTCCCGCGAGCACCCTGGCGCCCCCGCAGTCCGGGAAGTCGATCGCCTCGCCGAGTACCTCCAGCTGATCCGCTCCAGCCGGCGAGCCGAGTGGGACCGGCGCCTCCTGGACCCGATCCCCACCGTCTCCTGGAAGGGCGACGTGGTCCTGCTCTCCCCGGAACTCGCGGACACGACGGCGCCCGAGTACGGCGACTTCGTGGCCGGCAACATCCTCGACCAGCCCCTGGCCGAGATCCTCCGCGACGCCCACCGACTGCGCTACATACGCGACTTCCTCACCGGCCTGGACCGCTGCCAGGCCGCATGCGAGTTCTTCGACTTCTGCCGCGGAGCCCAGGCCGCCAACCGCTACTTCGAGAACGGCAGCCTGAAGTCCACCGAGACCAACTACTGCCGGGTCTCCCGGCAGGCCCTGGTCACGGCCCTTTCCACGCTCGCAACGAAGGAGACAGCTGCATGACGGTCCTGGACAGACTCGCCACATCCGACACCCTCGTCGTGATGGAGTTGATTGCCACGCACGACGCCCCACCCCCGGTGATCGTTGAAGCAACGTGGGACAACCGGCCCACGTGGGACAACTGGGCGAAGAACCCGGCGCCCTTCGACAACCGTCCGACCTGGGACAACTGGAACAAGAAGTAGCCGCTCGGTGCTGCTGGCATCCCTCCCGGGGTGCCAGCAGCGCCCGGCGACCGAGACACCGCGCTGAAAGGCTGTTGATGGACACCCGCACGATCCGCCGCACGAGCGTCACGCTCCCCGCCCTGAACGAGCCCGGCCTCTACCTCTCCAACGTCACCTCGCTGGAGGGTGGCCGAGGCCGCGTAGCGGAGTTCCACTACGCCGACGCCGATCTGCGCGACCTCGACCTCGCCGACACCCACCTGATGGACGGGCAGATCACCGGCCTCAAGGCCCAGCGCACCCACTTCGACAAGCTCCGCGTCGACTCCGTGGAGTTCTCCGGCTGCGACCTGTCCTCCCTCCAATGGACCGACAGCAAGATCTCCCGCGTCGTCTTCCGCGACTGCAAGCTCATGGGCGCCACGCTCGAAGACGTCACGCTCGACAACGTCCTGTTCGAGAACTGCAAGCTCGACTACAGCACCCTCACCCGCGTCCGGGCCGCCGGCCCCGTGATCTTCGCCAAGTCCTCCCTGCGCGAGACCACCTTCAGCGCTGCCGAACTGGCCGCCGCCCTGATCGACGACTGCGACCTGCGGCTGACCGAGTTCGGCGGCGGGAAGTACCGCGGGCTCGACCTTCGGGGCAACGACCTCTCCCAGCTCCGCGGCCTCGCCTCGCTCAAGCAGATCGTCATCGACCAGGCCCAGACACTCCAGCTTGCCGAGGCCCTCGCAGCCGAGCTGAACGTCACCTTCGGCGAAGACCTCGGCGACAAGTAGCCCTGCACCCGGAGGTACGGCCATGGGCCCGCGACTCGTGTTTAACACGTTCGACGACATACGCGGCCGGTGCGACATCGCACCGATCCGCCGGGCCGACAGCGAGCCCGGCTACGACGACGGTGCCCTCATCCCTCACAACGGCTGGACACCTCTCACCACCGGAGAGGCCGAGCACCACCAAGCTGACGACTCGACGCCCGACAGCGTCCGCATAGAGCTCGTACGCCGCCCGCTGCCGGACCTCGGCCCGGACGACCTGGCGGGCCGCCTTGAAACCGCCACCCGGCTCGACCCCCTCAACGGTCGCTGGCCCACCGAACTCCTTGGCTGCGCGGCCAGCCCCGGCAACCGGGCCACCACCACCGAGGACTCCGCCACCGGGCGCCGGATCGGCCTGCACGTCGACAACTTCGACCGGCTGCCGTACCGCCGACGCCACCAGGGCCGTCGGCGACTCTGTCTCAACCTCGGGCCCGGCCCGCGCTATCTGCTCATCGGTGACCACGACGTACAGCAGATCTGCCGCATCGTTCACGCCGGCGCCGAGCTGGATCGGCACTACCCCCACACCGACGACATACGCCGGTACGTCTCCCAAGGACAGCTGCTGCGCTGCCTGCGTATCCGCCTCGAACCGGGCGACGGATACATAGTCCCGACCGAACTCCTGCCCCACGATGGCTCAACTGCCGGAATCGACCAGCCCTCCGTCGCCGCCTTCTGGCTCGGCCGGCCGCCGAACGCGTCATGACCGATCAGCCACGAGACCGAGCCCACGGTTCAGGAGACCAGCACATGGACGCGATGGAACCCCACCCCGCTCTCGCCCCTGCCGTTGCCTGGCCCACGCTCGGCATGTGGGTTCGATGGGAAAGCGGGCGCCTCGACCTCGTGTCACTGGCTCCCGCACGCGACGCCCAAGCGGATCAAGTCCTGCTGCCGTGCGACCCGGAACTCCTGATACAGCTCGGGAAAGTCTCGCTCGGCAGCAGCCAAGCCGGTCTGTACGCCGTTCGCCTGGCGCAGGAGGGAGCGGACCGTCGTGTGGTGCTCTGTCGACGAGGTTTGGAAAGTGCGGTCCGGATCAGCGGAACCGGATCCTCGATAGCCGACCCGCTGTACGGGAAGACCCGCGCGGCCATGCTCGCGGCCGGCCGCGAGCAGAGGGCCGCAGGGAAACAAGACGAGGCAGCGCAGTGGAGCGCGATGGCCCGGCAACTGCTGATGGCCAAACGGTCGGCCCGTCGCGGACGCAGTGTCCGAACAGTCTCGGGTGGACTGCCGACACTCGGCAAACGCGGATAACTAAAAGGGCAAACCGTGGCAAATATTCTAATATTCCGGGGCTTCCGATATCCGACGCAACCGTCACGCGAGGAGGCGTCCTCCGACGATGCCCAGCGCGCCCTGCGCCGGGTCCGCCCCAGTCACGCGCCCCTGCATGTCACCGCGGACAACACGGCCAGGACGATCACGTGGGAGCGGCTCGCACCCATCCCGCTCGGCGGCGCGTAGCGGGGAACGCGGCGCGATGATGGCCGACGTCCTCCTCGGCGAGCAGCACCGACGCCAAGCACCACGCCTGGCCGCTGTGTTCGGCGAGGAAGACTGAGCTCACCCGGCTACCGGCGGCCAGCCGCTCCGCGGTCCTCACCTGTGGTGCTCTCGCCACCGGCTCGGCGGGGTGAAGGCGTCCGGTGACCGCCTTGACCATCCGGCCAGGCCGCCTGTCACGTGCCGTTCCGGCGGCGCTATCGTCGACAGCCATGGATGACACGACGACGGCGCAGCCCCGTGACGACCAGCGCCTGACGTGCGGCAGATGCGGTCAACAGGCGTACACCGCCAGGGCGGGCGGCAGCAGTGCGGCGGGCCAGGTGTCCAAGCATATGAAGGGCGAGGCAACGGCCGGACACGAGGTCGAGCCGGTCTGGGGCGAGGCCGTCTGCGAGTGCGACTTCTGCGATCCGGGTATCCCCGCCGTCTGGTCCTACCAGGTCATCCCTGTAGAGACGCGGATCGGCCTGACGGCGGGCCCCCGGCCTGGAGAAGTGATCTCCTCCAGGGGCCTCAACGACACGCCCTGGTACGCGTGCCCCGCCTGCGCGGACCTGATCCAGGCCAAGCAGTGGCGAGAGCTGCTGAAGCGCTCGTTGTCCCTGTACGAGAAGCGGACGGGGCACAGGCCGACGACGGGACTGCGTATCCATAGCCACGAGACGCACCAGCAGTTCGTGCAGATGATGACCGGGCACCGGCTGCCCCTGGACGGCGCCCGATGATCGCGCTGTCCCTGGCATGCTCCGTGACCAGCTTCGCGCTCATGATCTACACCATGGTCTCCATCCGGCATCGTGCCCGTATCCACCGGGAGCGGATGCGGGCATACGCCGAATCCGGGGCGGCCCACCGCGATCAAGCTGATGCCGCGTACCGCGATCGCCACTTCATCACGATGCGCTCGGCCCAGATGTCCATCGCCTTCGCCGTCGCCGCGCTCGTACTCCTCGTCCTGCCGTAACTTCCCCGAACGGCAATACAGCCGCCATCACCCCTCCCCGTGGCGGCTACGGCATGGCGGGTACACCATGGGCCTGGCGTTCCCCCAAGGCCCGATGACGTGGGCAAGTCCGAAGTCCAGGACGCTGCCCTTGCGCCGTCTGGCTAGGGCGTCTTCTTTTGGGGTCTGGCAGCGATCACGGGGAGCCGTCACGGTCAGTGAAGGGGCTGTTCGAATCGGATCCGTGAGCCGGGGTGCGCCTGGACGGAAATCGGCGTTTCTGACGCTCCGTCACGTTCTGCCGGTGTCGGCTGAATCGTCTCGCCGGTGTCGACGTCCAGGGCATGGGCCATGATGAAATCCCCTGGCAGGACGTGCTGTTCGAGGGCTTCGAGGTGCTAGTCACCGCGGCACTGCACGGCGTGTGCGGTCTGGTGGTGCGACTGACCGGACGGAGCTGCGCAGGCGTCTGTCCGTCCTGCGGCCAGGCGTCGGCGCGTGTGCACGACCGATACGAGCGCCGACTGCAGGATCTTCCGCTGACCGGGCGCGGTGTGCGGATCCTGTTGTCCGTGCGGCGCTTCGTGTGCGCCGAGCAGTCCTGCTCCCGGCGCACGTTCGCCGAGCAGATACCGGGGCTGACCAGCCCATACGCCCGGTGCACCGATCGGCTCGGCGAGCTGCTGGACCGGATCGCGCTCGCGCTGGCGGGCCGCGCCGGGGCTCGGATGGCTACTGCCCTGGGACTGACGGCGGGGCGGATGGGGCTGCTGAACCGGGTCCGGGCGATGCCCGATCCGCTCTATGACACCCCGCGCGTCCTGGGGGTCGATGATTTCGCCACCAAGCGCGGGCAGTCCTACAGCACGGTGATCACCAATGGTGAGACGCACCAGGTCATTGACGTGTTGCCCGGCCGCGACGCCGGACCGCTCACGAGGTGGCTGACCGATCATCCCGGCATTGAAGTGATCTGCCGCGACCGCTCGGGGGCTTACGCCGAGGCCGCCCGGGCTGGAGCACCGCATGCCCAACAGGTTGCCGACCGGTTCCATTTGTGGCAGAACCTCGGCCAGGCCGTCGAGAAGTGCGTCACGGCCCACCGTGACCAGCTGAGCGCCATCACTCCGCCGCCAAAGCGCGAGACTACCGCGCAGGAGGCTGACGGTGCTCCAAGGTCGGCAGTCTCGGATACGGCGCCGGCCGGGCGGCTGGCTGAGCGCGCTCGTGCGCATCACGCCCTGGTCCACGGCCTGTTGAGCGAAGGAATGGGCCTGCGCGCGATCACTCGGCATCTGGGGTGGGGGCGCCATACGGTTCGGCGATACGCCCGTGCGGCCCGCTGGCAGGACGCCGTCACCGGCCGCCACGCCCGCACAAGCCGCCTCGATGTGCACCGCGCCGATCTGCAACGACGCATCGACGCGACCGATGGCGCCATCACCGTCAAGGAGCTGTGCGCGGAGCTCACCGCCCAGGGGAGGCCGGTGCCCTACACCAGCCTCCGCGACTGGGCGCGCAGCCGACTGGAATGGCCTGCCGCCCAGGCCCGGCCTCCGGCGCCGCCCAGCGTGCGGAAGGTCACCGGCTGGCTCACCCGCCGCCCCTCCAGTCTCGACGAGGACGAACACCAGCAGCTCAAAGCGGTCCTGAACGCCTGCCCGGAACTGGCCAGGGCACATCAACTCGTACGCGACTTCGGCGACATGCTCACCCAGCAGACCGGCGTCCTGCTGCCCGCCTGGATCGAGGACGCCACCGCGGCGAACCTGCCCGGCCTGACCGGCTTCGCCCGCGGCCTCACCGGTGACCTCGATGCCGTCACCGCCGGCCTCACACTCCGCTGGAGCTCAGGCGGCACCGAGGGCGCCGTGAACCGCATCAAAAAAATCAAAAGGCAGCTATACGGACGGGCCGAATTCGAACTACTGCGGAAACTGATCCTGCTTCAGTGACTCGCAGTGAACGCTGCCAGATCCGCTGAACACCAACCTAGCCAGCAGCGACCGTAACGATTTGCGGCTGTACAACCCTTCTACGTGGTCGGTGTCGGTCTCCACCGGACAGTGGTGGTCTCTCACTGCGCGGCCAGGTAGTTGTTCAGCCTGCGTAGATCCGTTTTCTCCGCGCTGGCTGGAGTGAGGATGATCCGCAGATGGCCTGCGACCACTCTCTCACGCGAGGAGGTGAGGAAGGAGATGATGATGAGTCGTACCATGTCGGCTTGTGAGATCCTGCCCGACAGGCGAGCGAGTCCCAGACCGGGCACGGCGATGGATACTGTCTCCAGATGGGAGGTGCTGCGCACAACGGGCCAGAGGTTCATCAGCGCGTTCCAGATGTGCGAGACGCTGGAGTCCACGGTGTAGTCGTTGCGCATCCTGCCGTACGCCAACCCGTAGTACCTGCGTCGGCTCATACCCAGGATGGCGACCGTGCCGAGTGGGTAGCGGTTCAGTCTTCCCAGGGCTTTGGCCGCGCGGGTCTCCGTGGCCTCGATCGGATGGCCTGCCAGAGCGCGGTCGAGGTCGGCGTCCAGCCGGGCGGTGTCCCCGTCGTACTCGCGGACGAGGAGCTGGCCTTGCACGCTGCTCGGCGAGATCAGCACGGGTGGCTCGGTGTCAAAGGTGTCGGTCATTCCCACGATCAAGTGACCCTCCTGGTCAAAGAGATCGCCGACGACGATGGAGACTCGCGTGTTGGGGAGAGTGAAGTCGCGGCTGAAGGCGAGCCTCGGCCAAGCAGCCCACATGCCGTAACCGGTTGCCAGGGCCAGGGCCGCGGCGAAGATGGGTGGGCCGAACTCCTTCGCCAGGTCGGGGAAGAGCCCGGTGGCCAGTCCGACCACGCCCGCGACGAGCCCGAGCGCGGTCAGAAATGACCTGGCGCACAGCGAAAGGGTGGAGGCCCGCAGGAGGTTGGCGCGGAGCACTCGGCCTGACGAGCCGCTCATCCGGTCTCTGCTGTGTTGGGCACCGCTGGGGCTGCCGTCGAGAGGGCCGACGGAGTCGGGGAGGAGGCTGAGAATGGCGAGGAGCCGGCGCCGGGGGATGCGGGTGGCTTTTCCGGAGGCGGCAGCAGGACCGGCTCCTTACCCGGTCCAGCGATGATCTGGTAGCCGTCCATCGACTTGATCGCCACATGGACATACCTGCCGTGGGCGAACTCGCCCGCCTGGTTGCTGACTTGTTCGGCATTCTCGGGGCCGATGACTTGGGCGTCGTATACGACCTGGATCTCTTCGGGGACCCTGTCGCTGATCACTCGGTAGGTCAGTGCGCTGTCGCTGGGCAGGGCGAGGGCAGTGATCAGGTCGTCGACGATGTCGCGCCGGGTGTCGGGTCTGCCGCGCAGTTCCAACATGGGTACCGAGGAGTCCACTCGCTCCACGATGGTACGCAGCACGCTGTCCTGGCGCCGTGCCAGAATCAGCACCTCTTCGAGGATGTCGCCGGTCTCCCGAATGGGCGTCACAGCGGTCGTGCTGACCTGCATGGCCCTGGCCGCCTCCAACTCGCTCTCCAGCGCGGGCCAGAAGAGGTCGAAGGTGACGCGCAGCCGGTTGTCCTCCAGATCCGAAAGGCCCAACTGGTCGCGCAGCGCGAGGATCATGGCAAAAACGTCGTTCTTGTTGTTGCTGGAAACGACCTGGAACTGGGCCAGCGGTCCCGTGAGATCGCTGATGGGCAGATCGAGCAGACACGGAATGACGCGGGCGTCACCGACCGCCTTGGAAAGCGCGCCCGCCTCGAAGTTGATCCATGGCTTCTGGCTGTTGTCGCGCGTCACGCACACGATACCGAAGGACGTTTGCTCCAGCTGGGTCGCGATCGCCGGAAGTGGTCGGTCACCCTTGGCAATGTCCACCGACGAGACGAACGGGTCCACCGTCTGGATCACATATTTGAGCCAAGACTTCAGCGACTCTGCCATGTGCTGCGACTGCGGCCCTGACCAACTGATGAACACCTTCACCGTAGTCGCCTACTCCGTCGCTCGGATGTCGTCATCCTGCGACCGGGTCCAGTTCAGAGTGATCTCGAAGTGGCGCTCAGTGCTGTTCTTGGAGAGTACCGCCTCGCCGCTGCCGGTCAGTTTGATCCCGAAGCTCACGGTGACTTCGTCGGGCTGGACCGCCCTGGCCTCCGAGACGGCCGCTCCGGCGGCCCGGATCACGGGGCCGAAAAGGTGTTCCAGTTTAGCGACGGGGCGCACCGCGCTGACAGGCATGAAGTCGTCGTCCGTGGGCTCGATCTCGGCCCGAACCATCTCGCCGGTGTTGGTGGCGAACGTGACGAACCAGCCCGCCTCTGCTCTGCCGGTATCGCGATAGCTCAACTACTCATCCCCCCAAGTCCATCGAGAAGGGTCAGCGTACGGGCGCTGGGAGGTTCCCGGAAGGCCCGCGCAAGGTGGGCGTGCGCCCCTTGCTGCGGCGGGGCGACGGGGGCAGGTTCCTCAACACATCGATGATGTCGACCGCTAGCCTTCCTCGCATCACCATCCGCCCTGCGGTGACCGCCTTCACAGCGGCCATGCCGTTGCGCTCGATGGGGGACCTGGACCAGGTCGCAGGTGAAGCCGAGGTTGTGTTCCATGCCGATCTCGGCGGCGATCTCGACCTGTTCGGAGCTGCCACCGACCACTCCGCCAGCGGGTCGCCGCCATTGCGCAGGCCGAGCCGACCTGACCCTGGCTGTCGACCTCGGCGCCGGAGATGGAAGCGTTCTCCTTAAAGAGCATGCCAAGCGCTCCGGCGGCGAGCAGGAGGGACGACTCCGTCCTCGTCGGCGCCGGGCACGAAGTTGATGTAGTAGTGGAGCACGGCGGGGATGTCCTGCGGCCCCGTTGGTCGGTGCGATCACGATACGGCCGCCCGCCGCGTTTTCCTCGTTCACCGCCATCGCATAGGCGTGATCCGCTCCATCGCCTGAGCCAACGGATCGCCCTCCGACCGGACTTGGCGGGCAGAGACTGCGGCCTGACGGCAGACCTTGAGGGCGTCTGGCAGGACGCCCTCCCGCGATATCCGCGCGTTACCTCACCTTCCGTGACGGCTCCCCGTGATCGCTGTCACCAACCTCCGTGGACAGAACACCTAGCCACGCCGTCCTGCGCTCCGGCACGATGGGTGCGCACCCGGGCGACACGATGGACCACCGGGAACGGCCGATGGAGGGCGCTGCCTTCCCTGGCACTCGGCCGGGGCGGTGAAGGCCGGGGCGCCACGCTAGAGCTTGGCTGAGCGTGCCGGGCATCCGCTGCTTCAACGCTCCTGTGAGGGGGCGCCGTTCGGCTCCCCCGCGGCTGATTCCGGCGGTCGCGCGTCCCTGGGGACGACAACGAGTTCGCTGCCGCTGGACAGTCGCCAGTCGAGAGGTGCCCCAGCAGCTTTCCGCGCCCGCCGGTACGTCAGGGCCCAGCCCATGTCCCGCTCGGGCTTCCCGTCCGGTCCGAGCCGGGTGCGCCACCACAGCCAGCCGATCCGGGATGTCCGCTCACTGAGGCGAGGGGGCGCGAAGGCGTAGGCGGTGGTGGTCATCTTCGCGAACGCGCCGGCGAGCTGCTGCAACCCGCCCAGCGACACCAGATCTTGCCTGATTGCTACACGGACCGCGCGTACAGCTCCGCGCCAGACGCCCGCCGTGAACACGGCGATGAGCATGGCGGTGATGGCCCCGAGCAGGGCCCAGCCCACGATCACCGCGAAGCCCGTATGGCTGTGCGGCTCGCTTCGATCGTGTCCGCCAGCGTGGCGTGGACCTCGATCTCCGGCCGTGCGAGGGCGGGCTGGGTCACCACATTCGTACGGCGTACGTAGCCGGGATCGGTTCCGACGACCAGCGCGCCGCCCTCACCGATCAGCGCCCCCAGTTCGTACAGGACGATCGACTGGTGCCTGGTGGGCGACTGCGGGAACCAGAACACGACGAGATGGGCGCGGCGCAGATGCCAGTACTCCCAACCGACCCGGGCCGCCTCGGCGTTCGGGTCGTGTAGCGGGAAGTTGCTGCGGCGCGGGTTGAGGACGGTGATGCCGAGGTCGTCGAGCGCGGCTGTCGTGGTCTTCTGCCAGTCGGGGCACTCAGAGATGCCCCCGGCGGAAGCGCGTGGGTTCCGGGAATCCGGGACCGGTGGTCGTCGGAACTCGCACGTGTGCGGCATGAATTCAGGGTAGAGGCATGGGAGTTCGGGCGTAGGCGCTTAGGGTGGTTCTTCGCGATCGGCAGCAGGTACTCGGGGGTGGGCGGGCGCGATGGGGTGGACACGGACTGCGACCGAGGTGGTGCACAGGGGGCCGTTCATCACGCTGAACCGTGACTCGGTGATCAGGCCGGACGGCGTGGCCGGCACGTATGAGCACGTCGTGGTTGAGGACGGCGTACGTGTCGTGGCCCTCGATGACGACGGCCGGGTTGTCCTGGTCCAGGACGACTTCTATCTCCAGGAGCGGCGCATCCTGCACCTTCC
The DNA here is from genome assembly GCF_040651415.1 of Streptomyces sp. NPDC048484. NCBI lineage: Bacteria > Bacillati > Actinomycetota > Actinomycetes > Kitasatosporales > Streptomycetaceae > Streptomyces > Streptomyces sp. NPDC048484. The sequence continues at coordinate 37,368 of NZ_JBEZJY010000048.1, read as the reverse complement.
CGGGGGCGGTGTCGGGGGGCAGGATCCGCAGGTGGCAGCCGTCCGGGAACTCGAAGAGGAGACCGGCATGGTCGCCGGCGAGATACACCTGCTCGCCACCATCGACCCGCTCGCCGCAACTACGGGCGCACAAACCCATCTCTACGTGGCCACGAGCCTTCGGCCGGGCCGTACGCATCGCGACGACACCGAGATCGGCATGACGCTGCACTGGTGGAACCTGGACCACGCTGTCGGGGCAGTTCGCTCCGGAAAGATCACCGAAGCTGGGAGCGTGGCTGGGCTCCTGCTGGCCGGACACGCGTCGGCATAGAGCAAGGCACCTCCCCCTGCGCCTCGGTGTGCCGTGGTTGGTGTTCTCGCAACGGCTCCTGGCGGGCGGAGCCCTTCCAGGGCGTTCGGGTTGAACACGGTAACCGCGTACGTCTACGTGAGCGGAAGACGGCTCAGGCCGCTCCAGCTGGGGCCTGGTGGAACCGCGAGAGCCACCGGAAGAGGCCGGCAGGGTAAGCGATCGTAAACAGCACTTCCGGGGCAGACGCTGGGCATGGCGTCACAGCGCGCGACCCCGGCTTTCCTCCGTGTGCCTCCTCAGCCGCCGGTCCGGCCGGGCGCATCGCTGCGAACCGAAGTGGCTCGAATTGCACCATGCCGGGCCGTGGCCCGGCTCCCGGGCCGTGCGGTGTCCCGGCAGGGCCGGTCCGGCGCGGCATCTGATCCAGCCGATCTCATGATCTGGAGTCCAGGGTGCCGATAGCGTGAGCCGGTGGACGACGACCTCCCGCAGCAGATAGAGAAGGCCCGGTTCCCCTCGCCGTGGGCCGGCAGCATCGCCTGGGCGCAGGCCCTGATCAAGTGGCATTTCATCCTCTCGCCCAACGCCTGGGTCGAGGCGGAGGAAGACCTCGGCGCCGACCTGGACGAGCTGACCTCGATCGTGACCGCCGTGCTGGCGGCTGCGCTGCACGCGACGGCGATCGAACAGGGCCTGGCTGCCCCGGATGGTGCCCGGCTGCTGAAGGTTCCGCTCCAGCCGGTGGTCCAGCTTGTCGCTGTCCCGGACCGGGACGTCCTGCAACAGGCTGTCCCCGAGAACGACGTCTGGCCCCAGGCCCGGGAGCTCCTGGAACTTCTCCTCACCGCGAAGGACCCTAACGGGCTGGCCGTACAGGATGCGGTGTCGGCTCTGACGAGCGGCGTGATACGGGCCCACGCGGAGCACGGCGAGACGGTCGGTGACCGGCTGCGTACCATCCCCGATCTGCAGCAGGCGGTCGGGCGCCTGGCATCCCTTCCGTATCCGGTGGACGAGAGCGGCGCATCGCCCGCGGCGCTGCCGGCGGGCCATCTCTCACTCGAAGCGCACCGCCGGGCGGCCGACTCGCTCAGGGCCCACCACCGGGTCCAGCAGATCATCGGGGAGGTGCATCCGGCCCTGAGCCGTGAACTGCTGCTGGTGCGCGCCGCGTTGCTCGACCGGACGGTCCTCGCGTTCGCCGCCTATGCCTCGCCCGAGCAGCGGGACAACGCGCATACCACTGCGCAGGCCCTGCGGGAGCAGGATGCGGGAAGCGGCCTGTGGCGTGGGGAGATTCCGCCCGTGGACAGCCGGTGGGACGACGTCCCGCAGCGCTATGTCCGCCAGGAGTACACCGCCTACCTGTCCCGCGGCACGGCCGGGCGGCAGGCCCCCGCGCGTTTTGGGCACGTGACGTCCGTCCACCTGATGGAGGTCTCCGCGCACCACACCCTGTCGGCTCAGCTCAGGAATCACCCCTGCGGGCAGGGCCGGCACCGGCATGACTACCGCATCCGGATCGAGGTCCTCGCGCCGCTCGGTGTTCTCACCGATGACGCCGCGATGCGGCTGCGCACGGTGGCCGCTGCCCTGGAGCGCACGGAAGGACCGTTGCGCGGCAAGGACCTGGACCGGCTGGAAGGGGGCGTCGAGGCCGCAACGGACGAGCGGTGGCTGGCCGGGTGGGTGCACCGGTGGGTGGGCGCACAGCTCCCCCCGGGGCTCGCGGACCACCTCCTGGTCGAGGTCGAGGCCACCGACCTTAAGACGATCCCGGCCGTGCATCTCGGCACGGCACGGTAAGACGCCGCCTCCGGGGCCGGGTCCGCCCATTCACAGTCCGGCGTGCGAGGGGGCACAGGTCTTAAGATCAGTCAGTTGTTCGGGCCCACCGTTCAGGGGGAAGGCAGTGCCGCGGGCCGGCACTGCCTGTTCGTGCGGGTCTTCGACTGCCCCCTGGAATGTACGTTCTGCGACACCGCGTACACGTGGGCGGTCACCGATGAGAAGGCGGCTAAGACCCGCAGCGGTCGCCGCTACGACCGGGACGACCCAGCGTACGGCCTGAAATTCATGGAGCCGGACGAAATCCTCTCCGGTCTGCGGAAGCTGTGGGACATCCAGACGCGTCCGACCATCATCGTGGTCTCCGGCGGAGAGCCGATGATGCAGCAGCAGTCCCTGCTCCCCGTGCTGCAGCAGCTGCGCGGCTGGGGCAACGAGGTGCACATCGAGACGGCCGGCACGATCACGCCGACCGCCGCGTTCGACTCCGTCGTCACGCAGTACAACGTGTCGCCGAAGCTGGCGAACAGCGGGAACCAGCTGTCCAAGCGGTACAAGCCAGCGGTCCTCGCGGCGCTGCGCGACACGGGCAAGGCGTGGTTCAAGTTCGTCGTCACCGAAAACCACGCGAGGGATCTCGCTGAGGTCGACCACATCGTCGCGGATGTACCGCTGCGGGTGCAGCGCGTGATGGTGATGCCGGAAGGCTCCGACGGGCCCACGAACATCACCACGGCCCAGCAGGTGGTGGACGCCGCCCTGGCACGGGGATACGGCCTGTCCTTCCGCGCCCACGTCTTCCTGTGGAACAACGACCCCGACCGCTGACGCTGTCACATGCGCCGCGGTGCTGGGGACCGTTGAACGGATCGACCGGCGATTCCACGGCCACGCCGAAGCTGCGGGCGACCTCGCCGGCGTACCGCTGCTCCAGGAACGCGAAGGAGCCGTCGCTCCGGTTGATTTTCTGCCGGGCTGTGCCCGGGTACTCCAGTAAGGAAGAGGCACGTTCCGGATCCCGTGAACTCGTCGGGCGCCTCGACGTACCGCATCATGCGGCCCCTTGGGGGGCCGTGAGGTCATGGCCACAGAACGCGGCCAGCTCTGGCTGCAGTTCCGCGATCCTCTCAGTCGCGGCGGCGAGCGCCCGCTTGCCCTGGTCGAAGTACCGCCACGCGCGCACCATGTCACCCGAGACCCACTGTCGGCTCATCTCACTGCGTGGGTCCGTGGCGTCGGGGTCGAGACTGAAGCGCTCGTCGCAGTACACGATCCAGGACAGGCGCAGGACGAGGAGCGCGGACATGGCGGCCAGGGCGTCCTCTGCCGTCGTCTTCAGGGGGCGACGCGGATCGAGGCCACCCACCAGCTCCATCAGCGTCTCGTGAACGCGCGCGCTGTCGTACAGAGCCTCGCCCACCAGCGAGTCCGGGTCCTGCTCCCCAGGCACATTGCGGACGGTGGCGGCGAACGGCGCGCGAGTCGCAATGTCACATTGGGCACGCCAGGCCAGATCACGTTCCCGCCGGATGCTCCCCGGCTTCGGCCAACCAAGCATCAGCGTGCCCTCCCCCTCGTCAACCTGCGAGCTTCGGATCCCCTGTCTACCGGACCGTCCGGCCCTGCCACAACGCGCAGCACGATCACTGATCTCATTCGTCCGCCGGGGACGGCATGCGACGCCGGCTGCGGCCCGGCCCAGCACCGGGCGGTCCCCCTCGGTGGGCTTGTCCGTGGCGGATACCAGAGGCTGAGCGGCGCCGACCGTCCGTCCATCATCTACGCCACCTGACAGTCCGCAACTGGCCCGGACCGTCGCCCCGCCTCTGCTCCTCCGCCCGCCGAGGATACTGCTGGTGCAGGCCACGGAGATAATAAGTTCTGGCATTCTGCGATCGGCTGCCGCCGAAAGCGGGAGATCATCACACCGAGGCGGTCGGCGCGGAGAGGAGGAGTTGTGCTCCTGACGGGTGTGGTGCAAAACCTTGGCACGGGCGGGACCGAGGACGGGGACGGGCGACCCGACGACCGGTGGCCGCTGCTGGCCCAGCGGATCAACACGGCTGGCGGCCGGATCGACTTCGTCATGCTGTGCGAAGTTAAGGGCTGGCACCGGTACGGGCACAAGCAACTGGCCCGCGCCTGCGAGGACCTGAACCTGGACGCAGCTCCGCTGGCACCGTCATCAAGCGGGCTGGGAACGGCCCTGCTGTACCGACGCGAGGTTCTGGGCCGCTGGAAGCGCCACAACCCGGATTTCTCCGGTGAGACGCTGCACGGGTTCGCGGTAACGACTTTCGATGTCGGCCTGCCCGCCCCGCTGGCGTTCGTCCCCGTGCACTTCACTCCGTTCGCGGCCGAGAAAGCCGCGATCGAGGCCGGGACAGCCGCGTCCCGCGGCTACAAGTACGGCCCCTACGTGGTCCTGGCCGGGGACGTGAACTACCCGCCAGCTTCTCCGCAGAGCCCTCCGCCCGACTACAGCACGATGCGGCCCTACAACATCGGTGCACGCACGCTTCCGCCTGTGCCCGGCAGTACGGATCCGAGGCCGGAGCGGCAGGTGACGGAAAGGCTCGCCCGCCACGGATACGTCGATGCCGCCTGGCACCTGTTCCAGAAGGAGCAGGACCCGGCCGTCCTGGATCCGACCGGGACAGACGACCGCGTCGACCAGGTCTGGGTGTCCGCTCCCCTCGCTCCGGCGGTCTCCGGCTACCGGCTCCTCGACCAACCCCAGAGGGCATCCGACCACAAGGGGCTCGTGTTCACCATCGACACCGATCTCATCGATACGTCCAACCCGTGGAAGCACCGCTGAACACCGCCGGTACTGTGTGCTGAGTGCCCGTCACGCCAAGGAGGCAGCCGTCGTGCGTGCTCATGGATACCAGGAGAAGCCCCCGGCCGAAGGCCCGCCCCGGGGCGGGGACACCCGCGTGTGGACCATCGTCCTTGACGGCATCGCGGTCGAACGGCGGGATATCGAGGCTGATTCATGGAACGCGAGAGTGGCCGAATCCAGTGAGTTCAGCACGGCCGACTACGAGCCGGCGACCGGCATCGACCTCCTGCGCTGCCCGGTCTGCCGGACCACCGGCCGCCTTGTGGTCTCCGGCCGCTGGGGCGGCCTGCTGAGCGTTACCTGCCAAGGCGGCCACACGACCGACGTCGAAGCGTATGAAAACCCCGAGCTCAACTGGGGTTGCAACCTGCTGAAGCGGCTGATCCTCATCGCGGTCGACCCGGCCTCCTGGGCCCGCACGCTGATGCAGAGGCTGGCCGCGTGGCGCGACGCAGAGCACCAACGCCGCTGTAACCCCTGGTACAACGGGCCGGACAAGCGCAATGCCCGGATCGCCGAGAACACCGACCTCAGCGCTGCCGACCTCGCCCAGGCCCTGCACGCCGCCATCAAAATCCGGCTGCCGGCGCGGCATGCGGCCGGCCAGTTGGAGCTCCTCCTCGTGCACTCGGCGCTCGCCCTCGCCAGTCCGGCGATCCGCGACACCAACGACGGACGAGCCCTGGACGCAGCGGTCCGCACTCTCCTCGACGACACCCTGACCGAGTGGCAGCGCATGGCGCCGGCCCGGGTCCTGGTGCGCGAACAACTGCACGCGTGGCGGGACGAGGGCGGTCCCGGAGTATGGCAGGCGTCCTGGGACCACACGCTCCAGATGGTCGGAGTCAGCCTCGGCGGCTACGTCATGGGGCAGGAGGGGAAGTACGCCGAGGCTGCCGCTGCGCTGACGACCGCTTTCTACCTCGCGGCTGCCACGAACGGCACAGCACCGGCCGAGGTCACGGCGCAGCAAATCATCGAACTGGCCGCTCAGCACCTGAACCCCCGCGAAGTCCCGGCGCTCTGGGAGGCACGCCTGCGGAACCTGGGGCACGATCCGGAGGACACGGCCGACCCCGTGGCACGGCTGTGGAGGCGCTTGCGGATCGACCACACCCCGGCGACAGAACCGTCTCACACCGTGCATGCCCCGCGGAGCGGCCCGGCGGTCACCGACGGGATCAGGACCGCGATCGACTTCAACAGCGGCTTCTTCCGGGACTACCTGGAGACGGTGTAGGACAAGATGCCCGGCCCGCAGCTCCGCAGTCAACTGCTACAGCTCCGAAGAAGGCTCAGAACGCAAGGGCGTAGCGAGGCGCGAGGACCACGTCCAGGCCCTCTACGAATCCGTAATCCCAGCGGTGCGTAGAGTCGAAGTAAGTGTCGTCGCAGGCGGTTTCCGGTGGGCTGTTGTCCCTCCGCAGTCTGCGCCAGATAACGGATACCGGGTCGGTGCCGGCATCCAGGTCATGTCGGAGAGCGCGCAGCCGCCCTTCCCAGAGGGGAAGCGTCGCAGGCAGGGTCATGCCGGTCTCGGTGGACTTCACTAGGAGGGCCTCGATCTGGTCGCGACGGACGTCGCGGGGGTGGACCTGGTGTTCCTCGGCGATGAGGTAGAGAGCCACGGCCAGGGCCGCGCCGCCGTCGGGCAGACAGGATCCGCCCCACATCGGCTCGTTGTGCCATATCGGGCTGACCAGTTCGACCATCCGGTCCCACGCCTGTTCGTATCGTGCCGGCCCGTCGACGGCTTGGGCCCGCTGTTCGCGAAGCACCTCCAGCAGCAATGTCATGTCTCCATACTGGCTCACGTGCCCGGTGGCCTGCCTGAATTCACCGAATTACACCAGGGAGTTCTTGATGGACGACTTTTTCGCCCGTGTCATGGGTCGCACGCACGCGTGGCCTGCGGGACGTCGTGACCTGCACTGGCATCTCCTGCCATCGAAAGAGGAGGCGGCGGCATTGACGGGGCCGTATCGCGAGGTGGTCAGCATGCCGGGGCTCAATCTGGTGCCGGCTCAGTGGGTGCACATCACGGTCCTGCACGCCGGGCCGCAGTCGCAAACCAGCGACGTCGAGCTGGAAGCGATAGTGGGCAAGGTTCGGGCTGCGGCCACGACGGTGGCCCCGTTCGAGTTGACGCTGTACCCGCCTACGGTGGGCACGGTCGCGCTGGAGTGCGCGGGGCGCCCGGGTGCTGCCGGACGGCGCTTGTGGGAGCTGACAGCCGAGGCGACCAGGAAGGTAATGGGGGAGCGCTTCACGTTGATCCCCGCGGCCTACTACCCCCACGCGAGTTTGGCCTATGCCGGTCCCGCCGGACACTTGGCGGACCGGACGGCGCTCAAGGTGGCGTTGTCGGACGTGGAGGCCGCCCCGGTAACGATCCAAGCCCACACGCTGTCGCTGGTTTCGCAGTGGCACGACGGTAAATCACAGATCGTCTGGGAGAACCTGGCCAGTGTGCCGCTAGGCGGCAAGAGCGGCCGGTGAGAGCCTCTGCCCAGGCCGGTCCGCTCGCCGCCCACCCCGTACGCCTCCGGCTCCTGGCCTCCGGCGTCCAGCTCACCCTCAGCCAGGGCAAGGCCGCAAACCGGCCATCCACCTTATACGCGCAGGCAGTGGCCGACCAAAATGACATCCAGTCGATCGACGTCGGCGGAGTCTGTCTCATCGGCTCCGGTCGCCTGCGTCTTCCCGGCCCCGGCGGCAGCCCCGCCAGGCCGGCCGATCGCACCGGAACTGCGTAAGCGAGAGGGAGCACGACGTGGGCAAGGGCAAGCGGATGCGGGCGCAGCGTGCGAAGGACCGGTCCGCACGGCGGGAACGGGAGCTGGCACCGGAGCCGTCCCTGCCGGTGTCGACGGACGACCTGGGCGGCGGACGGATGTCCTCGTACACCCGCGGGGAGATCGGCAAGCAGGTGTACGCGTGGATGATCCTCCTGTCGTATCTGGAGGGCGCGCTGGACGGCGCGGACGGCCTGCCCGAGAACCTGTTCGCCCCGCAGGAGCTGGACGAGAGCGACGAGGACTACGCGGCGCGGATCAAGACGGATCGCCTTCTGGTGAAGGCCCAGGCCATGGCCGGCAGCCCGGCGGAGCAGGTGGCCGAAGTCCTCTCCAGCTGGGTACCGCGCTCCCTGGTTCCCGGCGTCGTCGACCACCTCGCCGCCGAAGGCCTGCGGCACCTGGACACCGCGACCCCGGACCCCGACCAGTGGCAAGCCGGCGCCCGGCCCCTCCTCGGGATCCTGTGCCCGCCGAAGCACTGGGAGGCCGCGCTCGACCAGCTCGAAGCGCTCGCCACCAGCCGCCTCAAGATCAACGACGTCATCACCGAGCACCTGACCGGCCAGCCCGTGGCCTCCGTGCACGCGGCAGCGGCACTGGTCACCTGGCTGTACGGGCGCCCGGACGTCATCCCTGACCCGGCAGCAGCCCGCCTCGAACTCGCAGAACGAGCCGATAAGTTCGCAAAGTTCGTCTTCTAGGCCCACGCACCACCCCGACCAGCAGGAACCCGCCCATGCCCCGTCACTCTCCTGCCCCCGAACCGTGGGACGAGGCCATATGGCGCGCGAGCGCGGCTGACCGGCCCGGAGGGATGGACGAGCAGTGCTCGGAAGACGTGGCGATGCGCTCCATCGTCGCCACGGTCCTCTACGCCCTGCATCTGCGCGAGCGCCGGCCGGTCGAGGTGATCGGATGGCCGGCGATGCTGTGGCAGCTGCGCGACGACATACGGGCGACCGAACTGGCCACCACCTCGTAAGCCTCAAGCCCAAACCCGAGTCACACTGGTCCGGGCATCTGCGGGCACGAGGCTCTCGGGGGCAGCCACGCCCGGTGAGTCCGTCGGCGCCCGCAGCGTGCTCTTGTGCGGTTGCCCTTCGGCGCGCAGGGGCAGCGTGAAATTCTGGTACCTGCCGGAGGACGGACCACAGAGGGGACTGCGGTGAATATTACGGAGAGCATTGTGACGCCGAGCAGTGTGGACAGCCATGTCACTTCCGCGCATCCCATTCTCCAGGTCCGGATGAGGGTGAGCGCACCGCGGCCGTCGCATGAGCCGGAGGAGCAGCGGTATGTGCATCTGCTGGCTCCGGCATCGGATGAGTACATGGCGGCGAATGCCTCGGTTGTCGTCGCGGACGCCCGCGACCAGGAAACCTTCCAGGCGCATCGCACGCTCCACGATGCCGTGGCGCACTTCCGCTACGGCGCGTTGGTGATCGGAGCGGTCACGACCCCTCGCAGCGCGCTCGTGTGGATCCGCGACAACCCCGGGCGGCTGCAGGAAGAGCCAACGGGATACGCGGTAGAGATCCGTAGCCCGCGACCGGGGCCCGCGGAGCTGTACCCGTCCGTGCTCTACACGTGGCTGCGCTGGTGGGACGAGCAGAACCGGAACAGTCTCCCGCCCGACGACCGCACCCCCCACCAGGTGCCCCGGCCGCCGGCGGAGCTGACCGCGCTCCTGCACAGGACGCAGCGGCAGCTCACCGTCCGCGACGCAGACCTCGATACCTCCGGGGACTGGGGACGCAGGCGCACCGTTCCGCAACGCCACTCCGAGCCATTCGATCCCGAGGACCCCTTGTTCCGCTAGCGCGGACTGCCTGGCTCCACATCACGCCGGTGGGCACACACCGCCCACGTTCCCCAGCCGGCCCTCGCGCACATGCCCAGCCACGTCCGAAACGACCCGTCAGTACTCCACGTCCCCGCTCACCGCGGCCATCATGGTCGACCGCACGCCTCCGAGGTAATTCCACGCTGGTTCCATCGCTCCCCATAGCGAGCGCCGATCCGGTTCCTCCTCCCAGCGGGCGGCGATCTCGTACCGCAGCCGGGCCGTGACCTCCGCAGCCGGCGTACCCGAGTACCGCGCCTGCCAAGCAATGTCCTTCTCCGCTGGCTCGGGCAGCACCGCGCTTTCCCAGGCAGCCCACACGGCCTCCGTGTGCCGCACCACCGGCTCCGCGCCCTGGACATAGAGCTCGATCAGCTCGGTCATGGGCGAGCCGTCGGGCAGCCGGGCGCGCCATTCGGGCAAGAACTCCTCCTGCAGCAGGGCGACTTCCTCGCCCAGCACGAGGACGTTCTCCGTGCGCAGGAGCCGTGGCCACGGCTTCGCGGTCGCGTCCCGGGGGAGTTCCGGGCGCTGTGCCTCCTCCATACCCTTAACCAGCTGGAAGAACCCGGCCCCGCACTGGACTTCGTCGCGGGTGGGCCGCCACGCGTACTGGTTGAGTGAACGAGCGATCTCACCCACGCGGCGCCGGTCTGAGGTCTCGGTCATGGCCGCTACCGTATGAGCGCCTGCGCGACACTGCCAACACCGGTCCAACGGCCCCGTACCGGCGCCGGCACACCCCGCCCACCTGTACAAGCCGTTCGGGTGCCTCCAGGAGGGCGCGAGCTCAGCCGTCAGGGCGGAGGAGCGGGCGGAGCGGATCGCCTCATTCGGGCTTCACCCTGCCGATTCGTGGGACGGGCGAGCCGTCCGTGGCGTGCTGGCGGTCACCCTGGCGGGCCTGGCCATGCGTCTTGGCCACTCCGTGGCCGAGGCGGAGACCGGCAGTCTGCTGTGGCACCTTGATCGAGGACCTTCGACGGTGTATGAACTCGCCGCCGAGCTGGGGTTGGCGGGCCCGGACGCGCAGTCGGCCAAGGCGGTATCCGAATGGACCTGGCTGACCCGGCCATGGCCCAAGGAACCCCCTCGGGCCAACGGCGACGGGATGCCACGCGGCATCGGACGCGGTTCGTCGAAGCCCGCCGTCGAAGTGGTCACGCTCTGGGCCTGTGCAGCGGCCCGGGACGCGCTGGCTGCCGAGCGGCCCGCAGGTTTGCCACCCCGCACCCGGGTACAGGTGATGGGCGGCGAGGACGAGGGTCGCGAAGGCAAAGTGGTGTGTCCCGCCTGGCTGTTGGATGACGAGCACCGCACCGTACGACCAGGGCCCCCGCACGGCTACGAAGTAGACCTCGCAGGCCCCGGCACACGCACGCTGGTGGTGCCCACCTCCGACGGGGGGGGAACATGATGACGGACCCGGGCCTGCGCGGCGAACGCGTCATCGTACGGGCGGAAGATCTCGCCCCCATGGACGAGTAGTTGGACACCGGCACAGCTTCGAGACGCACGCCTTAGGGTGGCGGCATGGTGCAGTTGAGCAAGGACACTAGCTGGCAGGCCGCGACAGGCCGCGCGCGCGAGTTTTACGTTCTCGACTCGCCTCCGGGCGGACTGCTCGCCCTCATGCTCCATCTGATCGCGGCACGCGAGGAGACTGCGGTCGACGGCGTGCCACTCGCGAAAGCACGCTACGAACTCGGCGATCCCGCCGCGCTGCATGAGTCCCTCAACACGCACTGCCCGCCCATCGCGATGCCCGAGGACCCCGCCTCTCTGCTTGCCGTACCGAACTGGCCGCGCCATCCCGCCGCGGATCCGGTCCAGATGCGGCGCGCCTGGCTGCTGGCGAACGCAAGCGGGCCATACACCTCCCCTATGGCATGGCCGGACGAAGCCGAAGTGATCGAGTACCCGCTTTCCCTCGGGGGCGACGCGTTCTTCCCCCGGGCGGTGGACTCACTCCGGGGCGCCCTGGACAAGGCGCTCCTTGCACAGGTCGGTGGGCTCCCGCTCGCTTCCGAAGCCCGGCTGGTCGGCGGCCCCGATGATGGGCTTCAAGGACGCGTCGCGGCGGTGGTGTGGGACCTCGACAACGCTCTGCGGTGCGTCACCGTTCCCGCCTCGTACCGTATCTACGGCCCCAGAGTCGATGCCCACTTCCCGGCCGGCACAGTCCGTCCGCATGCCGTCGGCTGAGGGCCGCAGGCGCCCTCTCCCTTCTGGCCAGGACAACGGAAAGCCGGGCACATCAACCACCCTGCCCCGGGGCATGGAGCGAAGGCAACGTCCTCAGCCGAGGGCCGGAAGCAGGGATTCCAGCTCCTCCGCCACCGCGAGCAGGACACGGTCCCCGTATGGTCGGCCGATGATCTGAACGCCGACAGGCAGCCCCTGGGCGGTCGTGGTCACCGGTACGACCAGGCTGGGGAGGCCGATGTGGCTGGTGAGGTTGGCCCAGCCGGTCTGGTCGAAGAAGCTCCGCTCGACGCCGTCGACCATGAGAGTGCGGGTGCCGGCCGGGATCGCCGCGGTGGGAGCAGCGGGGGTGATGAGGACATCGTGCTCGGCGTCCGCGAAGAACCGGTGCCATGTCTCCCGGAGCTGGAGGCGTTCCTCGTCGGCGCGGAGCCAGGCTCGGTGTGTCTGGGTTCGGTGGCGGAGGAAGGCGGCCTGTGGGCTCGCGTCATCCTCGTGCAGGTCACGCGCCGCCGCGAGTTCGGCCGCGCCCGCTTCGTCGTCGGTGGCGGCCGTCGCGGTGGCGTGGAGGAGCTGCTCGAACAGGCGGAGAGAATCGGCGAAGCCGACCGGTCCCGTGGTACGGCGGACGTTCGTGCCGGCGGAGGCCAGTGCCTGCTCGACGGTGGCGAGAGCATCGGCAGTGTCGCGATCGACGAGGCAGCTTGCATCCTCGGCCCACACCGCCACGCGGAGCTGCCCGACTGGGCGGCGCGCCGTGGGCAGAGTGACGAGCCAGGGGCTGTTCTCGGCGGGTGACGGCGTCGTCAGCGCGTCGAGGAGCAGGTCGAGATCGCGGGGGTGGCGTGCCAGGGGGCCCGGAGTGACCATGTCGCTGCTGGTGAGCCATCCCGGTGGGCGGGGGATGTGGCCGCGAGCCGGGACGAGTCCTTGTGTGGGGCGCAGGCCGTAGACGCCACAGTAGTGAGCGGGGAGCCTAAGTGAGCCGGCGAGGTCGCTGCCAAGGTCAACGGGGGTCAGGCGGGCGGCGACCGCGGCGGCGGGGCCGCCGGATGAGCCGCCGACAGTGCGCTGGAGGGCGCGGGGGTTGAGGGTGCGGCCGAACAGGTTGTTGTCGGTGTGCAGGTCCTGGCAGTACGCCGGCGTGTTCGTCTTGCCCATGATCACAGCGCCTTGATGGCGGAGCCGAGCGACCGCGTCGGCGTCACGCGCGGGGACGTGATCCGCCAGTTCCTCGGCGCCACTGGTGGTGCGCAGGCCGGCCGTCTCGAAACTGTCCTTGATCGTGAGGGGAAGGCCGTCGAGGATCCCGCTGCTCTTGTTGCGGGCGCGGCGCTCGTCTGCTGCTCGCGCGGCGCTCCGGGCCGCGTCGTCGTCACGGGTGACGACGGCGTTGATGTGGCTGGCATCGATCCGGGCGAGATGGAGGTCGAGCAGCTCCCGGCTGGAGATCTCTCGGCGGTCCAGCGCCTGGAGCTGGACGTGGGCGGGCTGGTGGGTGAGGTCGGTCGTCATGCGGAGACTCGCTCAAAGTCGGGGGCTCGTGCGGGCTGGCGGGGCAGGTGGCGAGCGACGTCTAGGAGAGCGTCGATGTCGTCCATGGGCCCGCTGGTCTGGCGTTCGGAGTCGGCGAATTCTGTGAGCTGGCCGGGCGCCGGGCGGGCGTCTTCGGCCCGGGCGGCGATTCCGGCGAGGATCTGGTCGGCCGTGACGGCGGCGGACAGATCCTGGCCGTGCAGCCCTCGGGCCCGGTGGCGGGCTTCGCTGGATTCACGGACCGCGGCATCGAGGTATCGGCGGATCACGAACCGGCCGTCCCGGATCTCGACTGCCCGGCGGTAGAGCCGGACTGAGATGCGGCGGAAGCGACGCCTCTGGGCCGGGTCGACTCGGTCGATCGGCAGCTCGATCTCGGGCGCTTCGCTGTAGAACGCCAGCCACAATGGGCGCAACCTGTAGTAGCTGCGGTACTGCTTGATCCGGTACTGGGTGCTCTGGGCCTGGTCGCTGATGGTGGGCACGAGCCAGCCGATGAGCGTCAGCATGGCGCCGACATCACCGCAGGTCCAGGCGAAATTCTCCCATTGGGCGAGGGAGGTGTCGAAGGCGCCGGCGATCACGTTGGCGATGCGGACCGCACTGTATCCGAGGGTGACGGTGGCCCCGAGGGCGACGATGCGCAGGCCGTAGCGCACGGAATCGCGGGTGCTGCGGCGGGCCAGACGCCAGCAGGCGCGCGCGAGGAACAGTTCCCCGATGGTGTAGGCCGTGACGTACAGGGTGAGGTACGCGGCGTACCAGTCGTCGTGCGCGTAGTACAGCGTGAAGTCGATCGGACGGGGCGCGCTGGGCGTCAGCAGGGCGAACAGCACCAGCAGCCCGGCGACCACCGCGAAACCGGCCCCAAGCCACCGGCGGCTGCGCCGGCGGGCGACCCCGGGCGGGGATCCCCAGTAGGTGAGGACCACCTGCTGGCAGGCCAGGAGAGCGACCACGCAGCCCTGCGCGAGGGGCACGGAGAGGTTGACGGTGCCGAGCGCGCGGTCGAGGTAGCTCCACATCGGCGTGATGGAGAACAGGAACGACAGCCCCGACAGCAGGAAGACGGCGGCCAGCGCGGCGGAGGCGGAGTCCCGGCGGCGGGCCGGCACGTCCCGCAGAAGGCAGAGGAAGCCGAGCGTCGCGACGACGAGGCTGATCGGATGGAGCAGGTCCTTCACGGCCGGGCCTCCCGCCGGCGCAGAAGCGTGTGCGTGACCCGGTCCTGCACTTCGTCCCCGGAAGACTCGTCGCTGACCAGCCACCGGTCGATGATCCGGCGCTGGAGCAGCGAAGCGAGGAGTTCGGTATCCCGCTCCTCGTCCTCGTCGTACTTGGTGCGCCCCAGCATCATCTGCACAGTGGCCGGGTCCACGCTGGTGATGAAAGCCGGAGCCAGCGCGGAGACCGGCCGGTTCTCGTGGTGGCCGAGCAGGAGGTGGCTGAACTCGTGGGCGATGATGTGGTCCTGGTGCAGGGAGCTGGTCCGCGGGTCGTAGAACACGTGGACGGCACTCTCCGTGACGGCGCATCCGCCGCACACCGAGGGCGCCTGCTCCCGGGGCTCCAGGACCACCGTCCGTCCCGTGCGGCGGGAGACCTCGCCGCCGAGATCGCGGATATTGGTGACGTGCGGGAGATTCAGCTCGGCCAGGAGGTCAGCCCGGCGCAGCCTACGTGCAGACCACATTACTTTTCCTTGATCGCTTACTGAACTGAGGGCGTTTTACACGCCAGTTGAGGGCGGCAACCCCTCGGATTTTCGTACACTCTCGACGATCCCCAGAACGGCTTCCTTTCCGTCCGCAGAGACGTCGGACAGACGGAGAAGAACGTTCTTGATCTTCGCGTCGCGAAGCAGTGCGAGCAACTCAAGCTCCTGCACGGTCTTTTCAGCGACGGCATCGTCGAACCAATAAGCAGGATCCACCCCGAAAAACCCTGCGAGCGCTTCAAGATGACGCTTCGTCGGGTTATCGCGCCGCCCCGTCCGCAGGAGCCACAGGTACTGGGCCGACAGCTTGCCCAGCCCCCGCTTCTCCATCAGTTCGGCCACTTCAGCGTTGCTGAAGGGGCCGCGATCGGGCGGGTGCACCGTGTCGAACAGGCGGTTCAGGCGGTCCATGAGCCCCTTGGGGCTCACCTGGCCTTCGGTCGGCTCTTCCATGGTCCTTTCCCGGGCGGGCTTCGCATTCACTACAACCACCCTACCCCGCGATAAACACCAGTTGACGGGCCGATCCCGCATGTGGAAAGTTCTTCCCCACCAGCACGTCCCTGTGTGGCACACACTCCCTGTTTCAGGTCGTCCTGTCCATTCCTGCCGGCAGGGGTACGCCGGGCGGTGCGGCGCGAGCCGTATTCGCTCTGCGATATACGTCACGTCTGGCACGCAATGTTTCGATCTTCGAATGGAAAGCGCGGAGGTGACAGTGGAAACGCCCCACCCGCATCGCATTTCCGCTGCGGGAACTGTCCGATATCCGCTCCAGTTTGGACGCAATGGCACGCTCTCGGCGTTCAGGACAACCGCGGCAACGGTGCTCCTCGATACCGGAGGGCGGCCTGCGCGGAGTCCCACAGGCGACTGCGGCGACAGTTCGCGCAGTGACTCTCTGCAACCAGTACAGAGTTTAAGAACCAACTCTGGATCTTGACACGGGTTCGTGCGTATGTTCGTCGTCCCCGGGCAACCCGCCCGCGACAACGGACGTGAGGAGCCCGCGAGCACGGACCGGACCGAGTAGGTCCCGTAAAACAGCGACGGCGCCCGAGAGCGGTAACTCACGGACGCCGAACGCTAAGCGGCATACCCGCCCCGGCAAGGGCGGCGATTGCCCACCATCACCACGCTGATCCCTTCCACGGGGCGCTTCAGCGTGGCAGCACTACAAAGGGGATTCTTACATGCCTCCTGCCCTGCGCAAAAGGCCCGACTTCCTGGCCTGCGCGGCAGCCACCCCCTCCATTCCACCCACGACCCGCCGGTGCTACCGCTGCCCGGTCAGCTCGACCGCGCGCACCCTGCGTCTGGCAGACAGGGGCGACCGATGAGCAGGGATGCCCGCGAGTGGGTGTGGGAGCACAGTTCCAGCCGGGGGGCCGCGCGCTTGGTCCTGCTGTCGATTGCCGACCGGGTGGCCGACGATCAGTGCATCTCCTGGGCCTCGCTGTCCAGCCTGGCCAAGCGCACGCACGCCTCGGTTTCCACGGTGCGTGAATCCCTCGAGCGCCTGGTCCTCGCCGGCGAGCTGGAGCAGGTCGACGACCTCGTCGGCCCGCAGCGCAGCACGGTCTACCGCCTGCCTCTCGCCGCCGAGGCCGTCGTGCAGGCCCGGCGAGAGCAGCAGGAGGAGGAGGGCGACGCGGGGGTGCCTGACGAGCCCGCCGCTCCTGCGAAGCTCCGGCTCTCGGCCCTCCGGCGGTACGGAATCCGCCCCCGTGAGGTGCCGGAATCCCCCGCGAGGGTCCGGAAACCGGCAGTACCGGAAACCGGCAGGTCCAGGCGGAAACCGGCACAGCGGCGTACCGGCCACCGGCACAGCGATGTACCGGCCACCGGCATACAGAACCGTAGTGAACCTGATTTGAACCGGAGGTACAGCAGTGGTGGTGCGGCCGTCACGTCGGCTGCCGAGTGGCAGGTCGGCCCAGCCACCCACGCCTGGGCCCGCCAGCAGGGACACCTCGACCGCCTCGGCGAACAGGGTCTGCAGGCGGCCGACGCGAAGTGGCGTGCCCACCGCGCCGGCTATAAGCCGAGGCCGGCGGATGCCTGGGCTGCCGACTGGCGCTCCTGGATCGCCCGAGAGCACGCTCCCAGCCGCCCGAGCCTCTACGCCGTGTCCGGCAAGGGCCCGGCTGCACCGGGCGGCATGACCCGGGCCGAGGCCCACACCGCCGCCCTCCTCGCCGCCGTCGACGAGCCGACCGGAACGGAGGGCTGAGGCGTGGACCGCCGCGAAATCGCCGCCCTGCTGGCCTACATCGGCCGGCTCGACCCCCGCACCATCCGCACCGACCAGGGCGAGGCCCGCGACCAGCTCGCCCAGTGGCACGAGCTGCTCGGCGACGTGCCGCTGATCACCCCGCACGGCTGGGACATCCGCGTCGCCGCCCGCCAGCACATCCGCACCTCGCCATACCCGATCCTGCCCGCGGACGTGGCCCGCCCCTGGGAGAACTACCGGCGCGACCGCCTGGCGCGGCACTCCGATCCCACGCCGTCCGCCGACCCGGACGACCAGGCCGCCTGGACGGCCGAGCTGGCCGGCATCCGCCGCGCCGTCGCCGCCGGCACCGCACAGCCCGCGCAGGCCCGGGCGATCACCAGCGGTCACGACGGGATCGACCCGAGGCTGGAGGCGAGACTGCGGCAGATCGGCTCCTGCATACCGCCCGCCGCCCGAGCCGCCCTCGCGCCCTACCGGCCCGCCCGAGCAGCACGTGAGGCAGCCGTCGCGCAGGGGCGGCCCGACGCCCTGAGCGTTAGGTGCGAGTGGTGCCTGGCCCAGCCCGGCGAGCCGTGTCGCCGCCGGCGGATCGGTCCCGACGACGGGGTACGCGCCACCGCCCCGCGCGCCACCCCGCATCCCTGCCGCCTCGACCTCGCCGCCGCCCAGCAGAACCAGCCGATCGAGCAGGTCCAGCAGCGCGCCACGGTCTGACCGGCGCATCCGGCCCGTGCATCCCGTCCGGTGCACCGTCCCGCCCTGCTGCGGCGCACGCCCTCGCGCCGCAGCAGGCACCCGACGCCGCGCCCGCCCAGCACCGCCTCAGCCAGCAGACGCGGCAGCACATCGGAGAGTCCCTTGCGCCACATCGCCACCCACGACGCGCCGGCCACCGGCCTGCGCGGCATCGCAGACACCAGCTGGCACACCCGCGGAGCGTGCCACGGCATGGACGTCGAGGACGCCGACGCCGTGTTCTTCCCCGGCCCCCGGGACCACGAAGACATCGCCGAGGCGAAGGAGCTGTGCGGCTGGTGCCCGGTACGTCGTGACTGCCTCGACTTCGCCCTGGAGAACGTCCTCAAGGAGGGCGTCTGGGGCGGCCTCACGGAAGCCGAGCGGCGCCCCCTGCACAACGGACTGTCCCAGCGCCTCGACTACCGGCGCGTGACGGCCTTCTTCCAGGGACGCGACGTGCATCTGACCGAGGCCGAGCGGCAGGTCGTCATCGACCACGCCTACGTACGCGGCTGGCGGCCCGCCCGGCTCGCCACAGCCCTGCAGATCAGCCGCAAGCACGCCCGGGACCTGCTCCGGCAGGCCGCCGACAAGGTCTTCCACCGCGACCGCACCTACGGCGTGCCGCGGCCCAAGAAGAAGCGGAAGAAGACCACCCCGTCAGCAGGCAGCCCCGCGCCCGCCGCGCGCGGCACACAGCAGCCGGCAGCCCGACCAGCGACGCCGGCCCCAGCGGCTCCGGAAACGGCCAGCGGTCCTACCCCGCCGGCAGACACCGGCCCCACCCCGGGTGTGCACAGGCCGGTCCCCGCGGGTTCCGGCCCCACCGCCCCGCCAGACCAGCCACCGCAAAAACGATGCCGCTCCTCACCCCCGGTCAAGCCCCTCGAAGATCGCGCAGCAGGGCTTGGAGCCGCCCGGCCCCAAAGCTGGGACCAACTCTCCTTCCCGGAAGCGCCCCTGGCGCACGCCCCTGTTGGAAAGGCTGCATGACCCACCTCATCCCGGTGTCCTTCGGTACCAACCCGCATCCGTCCCTGCTCGTCGGCATCGGCACCGCTGCCGCCGTGTTCGCCCTAGCCACCCTGACCGTCTGGGCGATCCGGCGCCGGGCCACGCGTACACACAAACGCCTCGGCAATCCGACGGTGCTGGTCGCAGCACTCGCCGCGCTGGGCTGCACCGTCTACAGCGCGGAAACCAGCTGGAGCTTCGCCGCCGACTACCTCGACATAGCAGGCACCGCCGAGCGGGCTTCCATGTTCGCCGCTGCGGAACTGGGGCTCTTCGCGACCGCGCTGATGGCACGCCAGAACCTGGCCACCCAGGGGGCACCCGGGGCGCCGGGCACCCTAGTGTGGGTCATCACCGGTGTGCAGGTGATCCCCGCCTACGCCGAGAGCGGCCCCATCGGCGGCACCGTCCGCGCCTTCGCCGGCCCGGTCCTGGCCGCGGTGCTCTGGCACCTCGCGATGGGGATCGAGCTGCGCCTGCGCACCCCGGGGGCCGCCTCCCACGGACTGATCGCCATCCTGGGGCGTGAGGCACGCGAGCGGCTCCTGTCCCGCCTCGGCATCGCCGCACGGGACCGCGACGCCGCGCAGATCACCCGGGACCGGGCCACCACCCGCGCAGTCGCCCTCGCCGCCCGCCTCGCCGAACGCACACCCGAGCAGCAGCGGAGCCGACGCGGCCGACGACTCACGCGCCGCCTGTCAAAGGCGGTCGGCAGGGCCTCGGTCGGCACCGACCCCCTCCAGCGCACGCAGCTGCTCGACCAGCTCGCCGCCCGCCGGCACGCCCTCGCGCTCGCCACGGTCCCGCTGCCCTCGCCCTGGTCCCCGACACCCAGCACCGCAACAGCAGCCACGGTCCCCACACAGCCGCCCTCGAAAGCACCGGTCCCCGTAGCCGGTCCCAACGAGTCAGGCGGGGACCGGGGACCGTGCTGCCAGAGGGGGCCGGTCCCCGAAAGCGCGGACCCGAACGAGTCGTCAGGCGCGGGGACCGAAGGCAACGACGCGGGGACCACCGTGGGGACCGAGGCCCCAGAAACGGACGCGGTCCCGGGGACCGGTCCCATCGATTCACAAGCCCCAGCGGGGGACGCCGGAAGCGCGGGGACCGACGTTCCCACGCGCGAAGTACCTGCTCATGGCCCTGATTCGCACCGGGGACCGATCGCCGCCGAGTCGGGGACCGAACCCACCGGGGACCGGGGACCGACCACCCCCGACACGGGGACCGAACCCACCGGGGACCGGGGACCGACCACCCCCGACACGGGGACCGAACCCACCGGGGACCGGGGACCGACCACCCCCGACACGGGG
>NZ_JBEZJY010000048.1:0-16932 GCF_040651415.1 Streptomyces sp. NPDC048484 | reverse complement strand
GACCGAACCCACCGGGGACCGGGGACACAAAACCTCGCTCAGGCGGAAGACAACCACGAAGCCAAGAACGAAGAACAAGGGGAAGCGCGGCCGGTCGCGCACCCCACAGACGCAGCGCCCGCCGCGCGAGCCGGAGCAGTCGGTGGACCAGCTCGTCCAGCAGGTCCGCCCCCACGTCCCCGCCCTGCTCGCACGGGACGGCAACGAGTCCGTCACCCGGGTCCAGCTGCGGGAGATCCTCCGCCGCGAGGGCCTGAAGGGCGGCCGGAACGACCGGCTGAGCCTCGTCCTCCAAGAGCTGCGGAGCGACGACACCGCGAAGACAGGGAGCACCGCCCGATGAGGACCTGCCACCAGTTCGGCACCGTCCGTGCGGAGTACGAGCGGGAGATCGGCTTCATGCTCGCGCACTCCAAACGGCATGAGGGCAGGCCGGCGGCGAAGTCCAGCGCAAAGCAGGCTGCCTCGACGAAGCAGCGGATGGCCCGCGCGCTCAACAACCACGTCGGCCGCTGCCCCGAGTGCGGCTGAACCGACAAACCCCAGCTCAACGCCCCTATCTGGACGGGTGGTCCGACTTCGCGTCGGGCCACCGCTCCGCTTAAGGAGGTACGCCGTGATTTGGCGTCCCGCTCGCTCATCCGAGCCCACCACCGCCGAGGCCGACGCCTGGGCGGACATCCTGGTCCGCCGGCGTCTCCTGCACGCCGCCGTCCTCACGCCGACCGGCCAGTGGCTCGTCCAGGACCACCCCGACGGAGCCGTCCTCGTCCTCACGGGACCGGCCGACGTCCTCGCGCTGGCCGCGACCATCCAGCACCACACCCGCGCTATGAGGCCCGAATCCCGATGACGAACGCACCTAAGAACGGCACCACCCCGGAACCTGCTGGCGACTCCAACTCGGTCTCGGGGCGAGCAAGTTGGGGCGGAAGCGTAGCTTCCGCCGAACCCGCCCCCGAGGGGGCGGGAGAGGACCTGCACCGGGGGGCGCAGGTCCTTGAGGCTTCGACCGGGGGCGGATCGAAGCCGGGCGAGGAGGAGCAGCAGTCCGAGCGCCCCACACGCCGACAGCGCGCTCCTCGTGCCCGCCAGCGTCCGCGCCAGTCACCCGAGAAGAAGCGTCTGCACCAGCCCAACACGCGTTTCAATGATGCCGAGTTCACTCTGATCAAGTCCGCCGCCGCCCAGTGCAACCTGTCCGTCGCCGGATTCCTAGCCCGCTCCGCGCTCGCCGCCGCCCGCGACCTCGACCGCACCAGTGCCGAGATCGCCGACGAACGCGAGGTGATCACAGCCCTGTTCGACAGCCGGCGTCGGCTCGGCTGGGCCGGCAGCAACCTCAACCAGGCAGTCAAGGCCCTCAACTCCGGTGCAGACGTTCCTCAGCTCGAAGCGGCCGTCGCCGCCGTACGGCGGGCCGCCGACACCGCCCACGAAGCCGCCACACGGCTGGTCGAGGGCCACGGCTCATGATCCCCAGCGTCAACCCGTCCGGGTCGGACACCAGAGGTCTCCTCTACTACCTCTACGAGACCGGCAAGTACGAGGAACACACCGACCCCCATCTCGTCGCCTCCTTCGACGGCATGTCCCCCGACCCCGGCCGCGACCCGAACGCCACCCTCACCGACCTCCAGCAGCTCCTGGATCAGCCGATGATGGCTCTCGCCAAGCACGCTCGCCCGGCCAAGCACGTATGGCACACCTCCGTACGTGCTGACCCCGGCGACCGGATCCTGTCCGACGAGGAGTGGGCCGACATCGCCCGCCGCATCGTCGCCGCCACCGGCATCGACCCCGGCGAGGGACAGCCCGGCTGCCGCTGGGCGGCCGTACGACACGCCGACGACCACATCCACATCGTCGCCACCCTCGTGACCGAGGACGGCCACCGCCCCGACGACTTCCGCTCCGGCACCAGGGCCCAGGCCGAAGCCCGTCTCATCGAGAAGGAACTCGGCCTCCATCAGGTCACGCCGGGCGACGGCACCGCCGCACAGCGGCCCACCAGCGCCGAACGCCACAAGGCCGAGCGCCAGGGCCGCGAACGCACCGCCCGCGAGGAACTGCGCGAGACCGTACGACGTGCGGTGACCGGTGCGAGGTGTGACGAGGAGTTCTTCGACCGGCTCGCCGCCGCCGGCCTGCTGATCCGCAAGCGCGCAGCGCCCTCGGGTGACCTGCTCGGATACAAGGTCGCTCTGCCCGACGATCTGAACAATGACGGCGAGCCGGTGTTCTACCCCGGTGCGCGGTTGGCCCCCGACCTGTCGCTGCCCCGCATCCGGGAGCGCTGGTCCGGCGAGGCCCCGGACGCCTCTCCTTCCCGGCAGGAGGAAGTGATCCGTACGGGACCGGGCACTCCGGCCGCTGCCCGCCGCGGGACGGCATCGGCCGCGTGGCAGGCCGTGCTCGTCGTCGAGCACAGTGACGACGCGGACGTCGCCGCCCACATCGCAGCGGCCGACGAGGTCCTGGATGCCCTCGCCAAGACGTCCGCCGCCCACACCCGCCGCGAACTGCGCGACGCCGCAACGGCCTTCGAGCGGGCCTCGCGCTCCCACGTCCGCGCCGTACGCGGGCACGATCACGCGCTGCGGCAGGCCGCCCGTGACCTCGTCCACGGCGGCCCCGCCCTCGGCCGCGGTGAGGACGGGGCCACCACCGCGATGGCGATCGACATGCTGTTCTTCCTCATCACCGCCGCCGCACACTGGCATGCGAGGAAGGGCCACGCTCAGCAGGCCGAGGCCGCCACCCGTGCCGCAGAGCACCTGCGTACCGCCTACCAAGAGGCCGCCGCCCAGCCGCTCGGTGTGCTCTACCAGCGCGGCCGGCGTCTGAGCCGGCCGGTGCTCCAGCGGCAGACGGTACTTCTGCGCGAGGCGCTGCCGGGTCTGGCCGAGCAGATCCTCGCCGAGCCCGGCTGGTATGCCCTGGCGGCGACCATCGCGGAGACCGAAGCCGCCGGCCACGACCCGGCCGTGCTCCTGTCCGACGCCGTAGAGAGCCGCGAACTCGGCACGGCGGATTCCGTCAGTGACGTCCTGGTGTGGCGACTGCGGCGCCTGGCCGATCTGCCGGTCGACGCTACCGGGATACCGAAGAACAGCACGGTAAGGAACCCGGCGACCGTACGCCCGGCTGCGGCCCGAACCACCACCTTGGGCCGCCGTCTCGGTGAAGAGGCACCCGGCAACACACGATGAGCACCCGCCGGCGCGACTGCGCCCGTGCCTCAGAGGAACTCGTGGACGCCGCGCAATCTCGTACGCAGCTTCGCCTGAGTGGCCCGGCTGTCGAGTCGGACGTCGAGTGCGCCGGACAGTACGGTGGCGGCGCGGAGGCCCTCCGGCAGTCGGGAAGCATCGAGCCCGTCACGCCGAGCGACGAGAACACCCAGGCCGTGGCTTCCCTGATCATTGAGCGTGTTCAAGCGTCAGGGGAGGCATCGGGTGAGCGAGTGGTGGTTGGTGTGGGTACCGGATCCGGGACACTGGGGGACGGTACCCACAGAGGAAGCGTTCGGCGTACGGAATCTGCCAGAAGCTGTTGATCGGATCGGTCTGCGTGCGGGCGCTCCCGTGTTCTTGGCGCCGGACTGTTCAGTGGACCGAGACATGCTGGATTATGTTCCCTCTGCTGAATTCCAGTCCTTGGAACGGGAGTCGAAGCGGAATTACGGTCATTCAGGGTGCTGCGTTCCTGTATGCACACCTGTCCCATCTCGGCGATGGTGGCGAACGGTTCGCTCAACAGGGCGAACCGCCATAGGGCGCGTTCCGCGCGCTGCACAATCGACTCGTGACGATGACGTACACCGAGGTCGCTGGCGCGGACGGGGCCTGGACACGTTCGCTCCTCCGGGTGCTGGCCGCTCCCGTCGAACAGGTCCGGCGCGTGCTTACCGAGCTGGCGCTCACGTGGCCGGTGGCGGCATTCCTGCCTGGTGAGGCCGGTGCCCCGGTGACCGAGGTGGTGCTGTACCGGGACCCGAGCCGCACGTACGGTACGCCGACCCCCTCGGCATGCGACGCCGCCGTACGCAGACTCGCTGCGGCGACCGGCTGGGCACCTGAGCCCCGCCAGACACGCAATGGTGTGCTCGTCGGTCTTGGCCTGTGCGAAGGGTACGACGCCGCAGCCACGACACACTCACCCCATGAGGTGGCTGACCACCTCCTCGCAGTCAGCGCTTTCGGGTGGTACTGCCGAACAGCCCGGCTGGTGTCTGCCCGGCTCGTCGATCGAGCGGTCCGCTGGTACGAGGAGACCGGCGTCATCGTGCATGCGGAGGAACGACTGTCGGCAGCCATCGAGGCCGCCGCCTTCCACTGTGCCCAGGAGCGATACGTGGTGACCCACCTGACCGAGCGGCGCACGTACGCGCTCCAGCAGTCGAGCGACTGCGGCTCGCCACCTTGAGTGGACTCGCCGCCATCGCCGAGACCGGACAACGCCGCGACACATGCAGGACGACGTCCACTGGTGGGGGTGCGGTGGTTATGCTGGTGGACTCCGGGCAGTGCATGCTCGACCTCGGACAACCCGAGCGCGCTCACCAGCTCATCGACGAAGGAATGGCCCTCCTGCCCGGAGCCCGCGACAAGACCAAAGCGGTCTTCCTCACGTACGAGGCCAGCAGCTTCCTCAAAGCGGGCGAGGCCGACCGGGCCGCAGCTGCCGCCACCCAGTCGCTCGCCCTGGCTCAGAAGATCGGCGCGCCGCGCTGCGTCACCCTGGTGCGCGAACTTTCCCCAGGATTCAAGAAGTTCACCGGCGCCGACGGCGTCGACGACCTCCTCGAACGCGTGCGAGCGACGTGATCTCTCCGGCGCAGCCGCGCGGTCTGCTCCTCAGGTTGGGAGGGGCGCCTTCCTTCCCAACCTGATCACGGATCCCTGACCCGTGAAGATCACCAAGAAGGCGTTGCAGCGCCACTCGCACGCCAGACCCCAGTCGAGGGCAGTGACTCGAGTGTCAGAGACAGCACGGTCACGCCAGATCATCCGCACCCAATGCGGACGCTGGCAGGACGAGCTCACCGCCCCCGATGAGACAGACACCGCCGCCGACTTCGATTCTGGTGATCTGCTCGGTGCTGCCGTGCGCGACGGCGTACAGCGTGGACGGACGCCCGATGCTTGCCCCTTGCGACAGGGTGATCTGGCTGCCGGGTTCGACGAGGCCGTAGCGGACAAGATGAGCCGCCAGGGGGCCGGCGGCGGACCCGCAGGCGGGGTCCTCCGGTACGTAGTCGAAGGGGCTGAACATCCGGGTTGTGTACGCCAGCCCTTCGCCGGCGAAGACGTTGATGCGAGGGCCGCCCGCGATCCGTCCCAGGAGCGGAAAGTCCGGGACGATCCCCTCGACGGCCTCAACGGACTCCGCCGTCACGTAGAGGTGTGGAATGCCCGTGTCACTCACCTGGATGGGCAGCAGGCTGCGCTTCAGCCCGAGAGCCTCCAGCAGTTCCTCGTCTCGGTCGAAGTCGCTGATCTCGGGGAGCGGCTGCTCCATCCATGCGCGGTAGCGGCCGGGACCCTGCTGTGCCACCTTGACCGGCACCGGGCCCACGTTGGTCTCGATCCTGAGCGTGAGCTCGTCCGTCGGCAAGTCCCACTGTGCGGCGAGTACACAGGCGGTGCCGAGTAGCGGATGACCTGCGAAATCAATTTCGCAAACGCTGGACAGCATTCGAATCTTCGCATCGCCTCCAGCCTCGGGTGGTACGACAAAGACCGTCTCAGACAGATTCATCTCGCGGGCGATTGCTTGCATGGTTCTGGTACTGAGCCGCTCGCCGCCGCTGGTGAAGACGGCGAGCTGATTCCCGGCCAGGGCCACTTCGGTGAATACGTCCGCGAGTCGATATGGCAGCCTCTGAGGCGTGTTTGTCTCTGCCATGGATCCAAGCCTTCCCGAGGGAAATCAGATTGAGGTTGTTTCGAACTGCCAGAGGGACCATCAGGTGTAGCGCGGATCTCCACGAAGGCCGAGCCAGGGACGCGACTTCGGCTGAGGCAGCGTCGGCTCCAGGGCGGGTCGTGTGCGCGAACCTCACGCTGAACACAAGGGCTTGACAGGGAACGTGGCGACTCACGGCGTCGGCACCCGCAAGGTGGTGGACGCCGCTCTCGTCGGTGAAGGCCAGCTCCAGCAGGGCGGCGGCGAGGTCACCGACATGCACGGGGCAGCGGACGTCGTCGGTGAACAGGGCACCGGTTCGGGAGCCGGCCGCGAGGTCGTGCACGAGGCGTACATGCTCGGACTGGATGCCGCCGATGATCAGTGAGGTACGGGCGATGGCGGCGCCCGGGGCCAGAAGCCGGATGCCGGTCTCCGCCGCGGCCTTCGCTGCGCCGTACGGAGTGACGGGATCGGGGAGACAGGACTCGTCGTAGTGGACGCGAGCACCGGAGAACACGGCGTCACTGCTCACGTGAACGAGACGGCAGCCGTACTTCGCCGCCGCCATCGCCAGCCGGACGGAGCCATCGGCCGTGACAGCCCAGTTGGCGCTGCCGCTGCTCGCGTTGATGACCACGCAGGGGACGAGCGAGGCAACGACCTCTTCGACACGGTCGCCATCCCGCAAGTCCAGGTCGTACCACGTGGCCTCCAGGCTGCTGCCCGGCCTGGTCGCGAAGGTCGCCGCGGTGCGATGCCCGGCGGCAGATGCCTGACGGACCAACTCGGTGCCCAGGAACCCGCTGCCTCCGACAATAAGGACCGTCATGGCATGCCACGGTAGACGGTCCTCACCTCGCTCGAAGCGCCTCGCCCAGAGCGACCCCAACCCGAAGAAGCGAGGAAACACCTCATGACCTGCGGAAAATGACTGTGGGCTTTGTGAATTGAAACCGCCAGGGACGTGGGGCACGATCATGAAGCGAGTAGGACGAGGCAAGGGGAGGACGCCAGGGTGTTTTACCGAATACGACGCAGGGCCAAGGGGCCGAGCGAGGCGCAGCGCCAGTTCGCCGAGCTGCATGCGCAGCTGCAGAACCAGGTCCCGCCGGGCATCGGGGTACCGCCGGCCGAGCCGGAGCCCACCGAGCCGGCCGCCGTGGTCGACGACTTCCTCCCGCCGGAGCTGCGTGTGCCGAGCCATGACCAGCTCGACGGCAGGATAATGCCGTGGAGTCAGCCGCTCGTCCTCGACGGTGAGATGGCCGCCTGCGCCGAGTGCGGGGCGTACCGGGACTGGCTCATCCTCTCCACCCGCGGCCAGATCTTGCTGCGCTGCCGGGCCGGACACCAGCAGCAGGAAAGGCGCCTCGACACCGCCTGGTTCAACCGGCAGTTCGGGCCGGCGGACGCGACGCACGCCACGTTCGAGGACTGCCTGCGCCACCTCGGGCACTGACCACCACTCCTACGACCCCACCGGGCCTACGGGCCCGTACTGACCACCCGCCGCCTAGCACCAAGGGGGTCAGTACCGTCATGCGTGTTCGCGTCACCACCACCATCCTCGGCATCACCGCCGCCCTCCTCGCCGTACCGGCCTGCTCCACCGACACCGTCGGCACCAGGCCCGACACCGCGCCGTCCGCTCGTACGGGAAAGCCGGCCGACCCGGCCCAGCAGGCTGCTCCCCTCTCCTCGGCCGCGCTGGAGACGCGCCTGCTCGACGAGAGCGACCTCGGCGGCGGCTACCTCGCCAAGCCGGAGCGCCCCGCCCAGCACGCCGACGTCACCGTCATCGGCTGCCCAGCCCTGAGCGAGCTGGGTGGCAACGCCGCGGCCGGCGGCGCGCTCAGCTTCCCGCGCAAGGCGGAAGCGGCCTTCACCTACGGCGCCAGCTCCTCGGAGGTCGCCGAGGAGCTGTACAGCGACAGTGCGGACAAGCTGTCTGACAGCATCGGCCGGATCTTCGACGCCATGACGGGATGCAACACCTATCAGGTCATCTCGGGTGGCACTCCGATCGACATGGCCTCGCAGAGGCTGCCCGCGCACCGCGGGCTCGGTGACGAGCAGTGGAGCCAGCTCCTGACGTTTTCCACCGGAGGCCGGAGCACCGTGGTCAAGCAGACCGCGATCCGCGACGGCAGTCTGCTGCTGATCGTCTCCGGTTCCCCGGCCCTCGTCGACCGGCACCTCGGCAAGGCCCTCGCCAAGGCCACAGCGACGAGCTGACACCGGATCCGTCTGCCCCGGCCGCCACCGTGCGGCCGGGGCTCCGCCGTACTGGGGCGCGCATACGCCACTGCCTGATGCGCCCTCACTGGTAGGTACGCCTGTTCCTTCCAGCTGGCGAGGCCAGCATGCGCGAAGCCCGGCCTCCCTCTTACGGGAAGGCCGGGCTTGGTTGGTGCTCGGCGAGGCGGGCGGGGTCCGTGGGCGCCATTCCCGCGTCGGGGCTCACAGGCCCGGGGATGCCTTCGGGCGTACCGCGGTCCGCCCGCCTCTCCCGCTCCGGCCGAGAGCGGGGGCGTTCGCCGCCGGACACCGGCGGTGAACGCCTCCGCTCTCGGATCGAGCGAGTGCGCCGAGCTGTTATCGGGCCCGGTAGCGACCGAGCACGTGTCGATAGATCGTCTGCGTGCTGACCCCGAAGGTCCGCGCCGTGGCGGTGACGGTGGTGCCGGGAGCGGCGAGCATGTCGCGAGCGAGCGCGATCTGCTCTTCGTCCAGTGGTTTGCGACTGGGGCGGGATGGAGCACGGTCGGCGGTAGGGTCGTAGCCGAAGGCGGTGGCGTCCTCGTACGGCAGGCCGGAGGTCATACAGCGGTAGAGGCACAGGACGATCTTCCGGCCCAGCTTCCTCAACGCCGTGGCGTGCGCGTCGCCTGCACAGCGGCGCATCTTGTAGTACGCCTGGGCGCCCGGTGAGTGGCTGACCATAGAGAAGGCCACCGCGTGCACCGTGCTCCGCAGGTGCGTGGACGACGCCCGACGGAACGTGACCCGCACGGTGTGGCCGGAAGCCCAGGTAACCGGGGCAACACCCGCGTAGGCGGCGAGGGAGCGCCCGCTGCCGAAGCGCTCGACGGGGCGGTCCCCGATCTCCGCCAGAAGGTAAGCGCCCAGGATGTCGCCGACTCCTGGAACACCTGTCACCAGCGGGTGAAACGGATGGGCCGTATAGTGCTGCGCCAAGTCCCGCTGCAGGTCGTCGGCCCGCCGCACCGCATGGTCGAGGGTCGCCAGGAGATGCCCGAGGCGCAGAGCCTCGGCGGCTTCGACACGGGAGTCGAGGAGCATCACCGGGCGGGAGAAGATCATACGCAGGCGCTCGGCCTCGTCCTGGACCGTGCGTTTCCTGCCCGCCGCGGTCAACAGCGCCGCCAGGCTGGTGCGATCCAGTCGGGCCGCGGCACGCGGGCTGGGGGCGGCAGTGAGGACGGCTCGCGCCTGGCGACTGCGCAGCCCGCCGACA
Source organism: Streptomyces sp. NPDC048484 (assembly GCF_040651415.1). Taxonomy (NCBI): domain Bacteria; kingdom Bacillati; phylum Actinomycetota; class Actinomycetes; order Kitasatosporales; family Streptomycetaceae; genus Streptomyces; species Streptomyces sp. NPDC048484. The sequence continues at coordinate 7,541 of NZ_JBEZJY010000048.1, read as the reverse complement.
CCAGCCGGCCACGCCCATACGGCCGCCGGCCAGATACGCATCAACGCCGCTCGCAGAGAGTGCAGAGCTTCGACTCGGTGGGCCACCGCCGCCCGGTGGGCATGCGCCACGACGCGCAGTGCCTGCGCCTCGGGAGAGTTCGCGACGAGTGGACGGTACTCGCCCGCCAGGGTCATCGAGGCGATCAGCCTCGCATCGGCGCGGTCCGTCTTGGAAATCCCCCGGGCCATGCGGTGACGAGCGGCACGGGTCGGATCCACATGAACCACGTTCATCCCCGACGCCGCCAGCGAGCGGGCGAACAAGATGTTCACGTCCTCGATCCCGGTGACCGTCGCTCGCCACCTGCGCCCCAACGGCGCGAGGAACTCCCGGTAGCGGGCGACGGGGTCCGGGCTCTCGGCGTAGACGATCCGGGTCTCGCCCAGGACGGCTCCGGACCGGTCGATAACGGCGACGTCGAGCCACTGGTCCGACCAGTCGCATCCGGCGAAGAGCAAGCAACCACCTCCAAGGGGCAGGAGAAGAAGGACGTGTCCGGGCCCTAGCTGGCCGGGGCGCGCAGGAGGCGCTCCTGGGTGGCCGCGGGCAGCACCCGGCGCAGGACCGGTGCGGTCGAGCTGAGGGAGGCGGCGAACGCGGCGACGAGGTCGTGCGGGACGCTGGCGGCGAAGGAGGCCGCCCACAGGCAGGGGGCACCGAGCGCGGGCTCGGCCCACGCCTGCCATCCGACGGGTCCCGCCTCGTCGGCCTCGGTGGTCAGGGCGCGCGGATCGGCGTCCTGGATGAGAGGCGGCACCTCGCCGAGGCTGATGTGCGAGGTGAACGTGGGATCCGTTGCCGCCGCCTGGGGCTGGTCGATGTCGCGGAGCCAGCCATGTGCGACGACGGCGTCGAGGACCAGCTCGGGTCCTGCAAGCGGCACGGCGGGCTGGCCGCGGGCGTCGAGCGCGACGAGGAAGTCGGTCACGGCCTCGCCGGGGACGTCGGTGGTGAAGTAGGACGACCACGCCGCGAGCGGGCTGGCCGTGTCCGCGCGGGCCGAGACCTGCCAGGCGATCGGCAGGTCGCCCAGGTGGAACGGCTCGTCCGCCAGGCTCCATTGCGCCCAGCGCAGGGCGTCGGGGCTGATGTGCAGGACGGTGCTGCGCAGGACCTGGCGGTCCTCCGGTGTTTCGTCCGGCTCGTGCCGTCCGCGGACGATCGTCAGGCTCGTCCAGCCCAGGCCGCAGAGCGTGTCGGCGACGGCGTCGTAGAGGCGCCCATCGTCGCCGGCCAGATGCCGGGGACCGACCCAGAACGCGGGCCGGCTGCCGCGCGGAGTGGACGGGTCGAGCGGGAAGTCGGGGTACAGGGGCGCCTCCAAGGGCTCGGTGCGGGTCTACTTGGCGCCGGCGCGGCGGCGGGGGCGGCGAGGGGGCGCCTGAACGGGGCCCTGCCAGGTCAGGTTGACGGCCACCTCGGGCGGCAGATGGCCGAGTTGTGCGTCCTCCTCCCGCCCTTCGGCGAGGTAGACGACGGTCCGGCCGGTCTCGTCCACGGACTGCACGACCTGCGCCAGGCGGTGTGCCATCGGGAAGAACGGATTCATGGCCTGGCGGACCGGAGCACTCCGGTCGCAGCCGGACAGCAGGTCGATGAGATCACCGACGGTCATCTCCGGGGACGTCACGAACAGCCTCCTGGGGTGAAGGGAAAGGGGGAGCGATGGAACGGGCCGGCCGCAGGCCAGCCCTCCGAGCGAGGGCTGTTCGGGGGGAGTCAGCACGGTCATACGCGGCGTGAGGTCTCCAGCACGCGCGCTACGGCGGCGGCGACGATGTCGGCCGGCGTCTCGGTGTCGAACGACAGGCGGTAGCCGGGGACCTTGGCCGTGCCAGCGACGGCGATTGTCCATCCCACGCCATCCGTGCCGGAACGTCCGTTCGGGAACCAGCCGAGGTAGAAACGGCCGTCCTTCGAGCTGACGTGCACATCCGCACGGTCGTCCACGATCAGGTGGAAGTCGTCCGCTGCGAACTGGTCTGTCACGAGCGTGGGCCGCCCGGGGCCGAGCTGCCATTCACGCAGCCGCAGAGCTTCGATGGTGGTGGAGAGACCAGGGCCGACGGGCGCTACGGTCACAAGCAATCACCTCTCTGACCTGGCGTTTCTTGCAATTCGTCTACGTTGGCATGACCTCGACCGCGTTGGCCAGTCTTTCCGCGGTCTTTCCTGTCTGCCCCCGGCGAACTGCCGATTTCACGCGCCATCCAATCGAGGCGTTTGACAACGAACTAAGCCGTTTCGCCTTTTGTGACAGTGAACGTGAACCTAGTTGTGCGGGGTAGAAGCCAGTGATGTGATAGCGGACCTGGTTGTGCCAGACGTCGAATTCCATGACCCAGAACTCGGCCAGGTCATCCACGACGCTCAGTGCCGGGTGGGTGCCAGCGGTAGGCCGGTACAGGGGTATGGCCACTGGAACCGGGCATTCGCCGAACAAGGAGTCGGCGTAGAAGGCCCGGGCTGTCACCATGTGTTCCGCGAGCGCACCGGTCGCGTGGTATTCGGCCGGCACCTGATGGAGGAGACCGTCCAGCTCGATCACGATTGCGCGGTGACGCCTTCCCATCCGTGCGTGGGATGGCTCCCAGGTCACTGGGTCACGGCCAGGTGCGAGGGGAGCGGGATGTCATAGTGCATCCAAGAGCGCACGGCTGCAGCGGTATGGGATCTGCCGGAACCGAGAGCGCGGTATCCGTCAAAGGTCCAGCCCGTCACTTCCAGGAAGGTGCCGCAGCCTGTGCTGATGTCCAGTTCTGTGTTGAGGAAGGCGGGCCGCTTGGCCACCGCGAAGCCCTGCCAGGCGCGGTCCCAGCGGAACAGCGTGCCGAACTCCGGGTCGTCCCACACCATGAGGCGGTTGCGCGCGTGGGCGGCTCGGCAGTCGAGAATCCAGAGGTCTGCGTGAGCCTCCCGGCCGGCGACTTCAACCGGAGCAAGCGGATGGGCCTGGATTTCTGCCCGCTTGCCGCAGCGCAGCATGCAGTCGGCTCTGCGGTTGCCGAGTGGGATCTCGGTGGCCACGCCCCAGTTCTTGACTTCTTTGTGCCACGTGGACTCGGTCACAGGGCGCCCGCGTACCGGAGAAGCTCGGCGTCTTCGTCGTCCAGGCCCAGGGCCTGGGCTCCGACCTCGGCAAGGTAGTCGGCGAGGTGAAGATGCCAGGGATGCTGTCGATGCCGACGACGAGCCGGTCGTAGCGCTTGAACAGGGCGAGGATGCGGTTCCCGCGGACCCTGTGTTCCTTGGCTCCTTGGGCGGATTCCTTGGCCGCGCTCTCAAGCCGGTCCGCTTCCATGAAGTCGCGCTCCGCAAGAGGAGGCAGGACTTCCATGATGCGGTCGAGATCTTCCAGCACGAGTTGCTGGGCGGACTTCTCCGTCAGCTCGCCGCCCTCACCGATCAGGACCTTCGCCACGACCCTTTCGTCGTCGGATCCCCGGCTGGGGGGCGCCTGGTTCCTGGAGTTCATGACCGTGAACGAGCCTCGGGCGCCAGGCTGACCACCCTCACCGGCAGAGGCTCGCGCATCCTGCACCAATCGCTCCGACCCGTGGCGTGCGGACTGTTCGGCAGGTTGAGCGTCTGCCGGGCGTGCGGCACCACGGTGTTCCAACGCCTTATGCGGCGTCCTCCGTCGGTACCGGGTGCCGGACAGCCTTCTTCACGTCCATCTCAACCGAGACCCGGTCCTTGCCCTCCGCCTTCGCGTACGCCGTCACCTTCGTCTGGAACTCCGCCGACGCGTCGAACCAGGGCTTCCACGCCTCTGCGCTGTAGGGCAAGCCCTTGACAGCGTCGTTCGCCTCGACGGCAGCGCGCTCCAGGTTGATCAGGTCATCGAACGAAATAGCGGTCACGTCGGAGGATCTTACGTCCGGCCACGGCAAGGCCGGTCCCTCGCGTCCGTGGTCGGCGAGCTGAGACAATCGGGTTGCGCGGCCCCCTTTCCCGGCCTGATCCTTTTGGGTTCGCCTCATTCGCACCTGAAGGGCCGCACCGGTGACCTCGACGACCAACGACCCCCTCGCCGCGCTCCAGGCCGTGGACCCGCGTGTCCTGCATTTCACGCCGTTCGGCCTCGGCGGAGCCATGCGGCCCGAGGACGCCGCGGACTATCAGCAGCGCCTGATCAGCAACCTGGTCCTCGCCGACGAGGTGGCGCAGGCCACCCGCCAGAAGTTCGAGCAGCTGCGCGCCGGCTACGCCCAGGGGCTGTTGTGCTACGACCTGTTCACGCTGGTCTCGGACGCCGCCAAGATGACGCTGGAGCAGGCGCTGCGGGACCGGTTCGCCGCCCTCCACAACGGCACCGTCACCGCCCGGAACGAGGCAGGCCGCGAGCATCAGATCGCCTACACGAGCTACGCAGACTTCCACGGCAAGTACAGGAAGCTCCGCAAGCCCGAGATCCGGATGGGCAGTTCGAACACCTGGACCCCGTTCAACGGAATGCTCGACGGACTGCTGAGGTGGGCGCGGCGCGAGGGCCTGCTGCGTGGCCAGCGAAACCGCGGCGTCGAGGGGGCGAAGAAGGCTCTGCGGAACGTCACCGCCCACGGCATGTTCCACCTCCTCACTCCCGTCGACGTATACAGGGATCTGTCCGACCTCGCGGAGATCATCAACCATTTGTGGGGCCACTCGACGCCGGGAGGCCGGCTCTACCCGGCACCGATCCCGCGCGACGTGGTCGCCATCCGATGGAACACCACCACCGGCTCCGTGAGGGCCGGGCACGCAGCCCAGCTCGCCGACCAGCAAGAGCAAGAGGAGGAGGACGGGTTCACCTTCGTACTCGTGCGCGCGGTCTTCTGGCCCGGGGAGCGGGAGGATCCCAATCTGATGGAGTACGACGCCAGGAACGCCACCACACATTTTCCGGCGGAGTATCTGTGGGGCCCCGGCAGCCGCGCGCAGGCCATCGCGTGGCTTGAGCAGGAAGCGCCCGAGGCGGACAGCTGCGACAGCCTGGACCAGGTCTTCGTGATCCGCGTCCACGACGGCCGCATCCACCTTCCGATGTACCCAGGCGTCGGTGCGGCGCTCCTGCCCCCGGAGCAGCAGGGATCCTGGTATGCGGTCCGCGCCGACGGCCCGGCTGAGGTGTTCGCGCACACGCGCGCCGTGTCGGCTGCGGCAAACGGGCATGTCCGGACCGGAGAGTGCGGGCAGTGCCCCGTGGAGACCATCGCCAGTGGAGACCTCGTCACGGTCCTCCGGGCCGCGCGGGCCGCCGGCGCCGACATCAGCCCGCGGCCGACGCCCGACGTGCGCACTCCGTTCGCCGACCTGATGGCTCCCCGGTCGGTCGCCGCCTCGCCCTGACGTGAGAAGTCCCGCCCGGGTCTGTCGCCGTCGGGGACGGGGGCGGGATGCCGTCGCTACCGCCATGGCCTCGACCTGGTGGACGAGGAAGTTGACTGCGCCGTACGACCGCTCCACGTGCCCGTCCAGGAGGACTGCGGGGGCTTCCAGCAGGGTGCGGTGGCAGCGTTCCCGCACGGGAGGGGAGAAGACGAGGTTGACCATGCCGGTCTCGTCCTCCAATGCGCTGAAGGCGACGCCGTTGGCGGTGGGCAGGCGCTGGAGGTATGTGGCAAGGTGCGCCGAGTTTGCCTCACAGCCGAGTATGGCCGCCATTCCGTGGCCACGCCACGGGGGATCCAAGGTCGCCCGGTCCATGACACACAACCCGGATGTAGGGTCCGCGACCCTCGTGCGCACTGGTTCCTGCGCGAAGTTCGAGATCCGAGGCACGTAAGCAGTGGCGGTGTCGGTGGATCTTGCGCAATCAGTGGTTCTCCGCGAGCGAAGTCGGTGACGGAGAGACATCCATGGTCTGGGGAACCGGACAAGCTCTTCGGTGAAGAACTCGTCCAGCTCATCCGGTCCTTGAGCATCACGCCACAGGAGTGACGGTCCTCCGCAACACGCGCGCCTGCGAGCTAATGCGGACTAAGCGCCTGTCAACCGTTGCAGGCCGCGCAGCGCTTGAGCGTCATCTTCGGCGTTTCCCGTGGTTCGGATGTGGGGGTGCATGGCGTCGAAAGCGGTGACCGCTTGGCAGGCGGCTTCTGCCTCGGCTGCGGCTTCCGTGACGTCATCCCGGGACCGCCGGCCTTCCTGGGCGTACTCCTGCATGATCTGTAGGTTCTGCAGATCCTTGTCTCTCGCGCGGGCCAACTCTCTCCGCTGTTCGGCCAAGGCGTCGCGTCCGGTCGTGGCATCGGGTGGAATCACTGCTTCAGTTTCCCACCAGGGACGCGGTACCCCGCGTGTTTCTCCCGAAAGATCACAAGAGATCAACACAGACAGCTACGGACTGCAACCATCGCGCACCGAACCCTGGTTTTGCGCATTCACTGCGCATCCTCAGCCGACATTGCGCATTGGACCGCGGACCCTACACCGGAGCCGACGTACTCCAGCAACTCGCTGACTTCGCTGGTGAAGGAGCCCGTCTCGGGATCGAGGAGGACCTGGGCGGACTCGTGCACCTCCTCGGATTCCTCCTCCATCGTCCGGAATACATTCCGGACACCGTCGAGGTCCACCCGGTAGAACGTCATCGACCCCCACGGTGGCGTCCTTGACCGTGCACGCGGGGCCCTCCGCGGTGACGCAGCTGCTCGTGGCCGCCAGCCCCTGGCCTCCGTCGTGCCCACGCCGGCGGTGAAGGACAGACACGGTCCATCGCTCCAGCGTGTCGGCCTGCGAGGTGTCCCAGAGTCCGTCGTCGTAGGAGATGCGCAGGTACAGGTCGCCGGGATCACCGGAAAGACGAGGCCGCCTACTCCCCCGGTGAACTTAGACGTTCAGGTCCTGCACGATGGCCTCAAGAACCGTACCCGAAGCCTCGATGGAGGTGGGCATCACGACACCGACCACCGTTCGGTGCGCGGCGCCGCCCGACAGCAGCGACAGCTCGGGCACCTTGGTCACGATCCGCAGGGCCCTGCGTCCCGGGGCCCCTTCGATCCGGTAGCCGGGGTCGAGGCGGGAGAGCCATCCGTGGTCCACTGCCACCGCGGCACCCCGTAGGGCGCCGATGCGCAGGCTGCGGGTCACCCAGTGCGACCAGACGACCTCGCTCCAGTCCGAGCCGTCGGCCGGGTCCGGGATGACGTCTGAGAGGTCGGGGTGCTGCTCAGCCACCCAGCGTGAGGGCTGCGCTTTGCGCAGGACCCACTGTCCGTCCCGGTCGACCTCGCCAGGGTCGAGCCCTGGGGTGAGGCGCATGTCGAGAGCGACGTGGCCGTCGGTGATCCGGTCGCCGTGGACCCAGACCTTGTCCTTATTGACGACCCAGTCGCAGAGCCGCTCCATTGACGCTGTCACTCGTTGTGCTCCCAGAAGAGATCGTTGCCCCTCCACAGTAGGGCGGGGAGCACGGAAAGCCCCTAATCCTTTGTGAAGGCGGTTTCAGGAAGTCCCGGATGGGGCTCCTGAGCTGTCGGAGTGACGGACGCCTATGTACTTCCTGGCCCTGTGAG
>NZ_JBEZJY010000047.1:0-68085 GCF_040651415.1 Streptomyces sp. NPDC048484 | reverse complement strand
CCACGCCCCCCGCCCCCCCCCGGCCCCCGCCCGGGGAACCTCGTTTCTGGTCGGGCGTCCCTCGGGGGGGGCGCCCGGGTGGGCGCCCACCCGTAGGCACGCTCGGCTCTACTTCCTATTTCTGCGCTTGGCCGATGTTGACCATCCAGGGGATGCCGAACCGGTCCGTACACATACCGAAGACGTCACCCCACATCTGCTTCTCCAGCGGAACGGAGACGGTGCCGCCGGCGGACAGCTTCTCCCAGTAGCCGCGCAGCTCGGCGTCGTCGTCGCCGCTCAGGCTCACCGAGAAGTTGCTGCCCGGCGTGTGGTCCATGCCTGGTGGGGTGTCGGCGCCCATCAGGGTGAAGCCGCTCGGAGTCTCCAGCATGCCGTGCATGATCTTGTCGGCTTCCGGAGTGCCCGGTGCCCCGGACTCCCCGAACGTGTTGAGCGCCAGCGTGCCGCCGAAAACCTCCTTGTAGAACTCCATCGCCGGTCGGGCGTCACCGTCGAAGCTGATGTAGGGGTTGAGGCGCGAAACCATGGAAACCTCCTAGATCGGACAGATGAACACGCAATTTCAGCCTAGTCCTGTACTGCGCCGGTCACCGTTTCAGGCCGCCCGCAGGCAAGAAGGTGTCCGGTTCATCGGTCGTCGCACGCCGATGAACCGGACACCCTCGTCTTATCCACCGCCGGACGTCACCGACCTCGGTGGAAAGGTCCTAGCGCGTCAGGCGGTACGCGTCGATGATCGTCACCGTGTGCGTGTTCCCGCCCGTGTCCGTCAGGCGGGCTCGGAGGGAGACGGACCCGGCGTCCGCGGGGTGGGCCAGCGTCACCTGCCGCGTGTTCCCGGAGGAGCGGACGGCCGTCTTCCGCCAGGTGGTCCCCGCGTCGTACGAGACCTCGACCGTGAGCGCCTTCGTTCCCCGCATGGCCGCCGCGCCCTCGACGACGAGCGGCACCGTCAGACGGGTGCCTGCCTTCGCGGTGCTGGCGGACGTCAGTTCGGGGGCGAAGCGAACCGAGGACAGCGGCAGTACGGCTTCGCGCGTGCCGGACACACGGCCGGAGACGAACGTCCAGGAGGCACTGACCCGGGTGCTGACCCCGGAGACCTCCGTCGGCCGGGAGAACTCCGTGGTGAGGCGGTAGGACTGCCGTGCCCCGGGGAGCGTGGTGACGGGCCGGCAGCGCAGGTACTTCCTCTCCAGTGCGCTCGATGTGCGGTACAGGTAGGGGACGCCGCCCGAGGTGAGGGTGACCTTGGCCGTCCCGGTCACGGAGTCGCCGACATGGCCGGAGCCGTCGGTGAACTGCGGCAGACATATCTTCAGGTCGTCACCGGTACGCGACACGCCTCCGCCACCCGGTCCTTCGGCCAGGCTGGGCCCGAACACGCCGGTGTTGAAGGTCTCCGAGTAGCTCCGTCCGGCCCGGTACGTCCGGCCCGCGCTGCTCTGGTACGTCTCGTGGCCGTCGTCCGCGCCCTTCTGCAGGAAGTCGAAGCCCCAGGTGTAGTTCTTGGGCACGGTGACGTAGTGCCGCTGACGCCCCGGGAGGGCGAAGTCGGTGGCGGCGACGCCGTAACCCTCGTCGAACGGCGAGTACCAGGTGGCCCCGACACTGCCCGTCTTGCCCGCCGCGGGAGCGCCCGCGCTGATGTCCGCGCGCGCGAGTTCGCTCGTACGTGTCGTGTGCGAGAAGCCGTCGAAGAACGAGCCGGATTTGGTGTACAGCAGGTCGTACGCGGTGTCGGTGCCCTTGCTGAAGGTGGCGCCGACCTGGGCCTCGAAACCGGAGGCGGGTGATGTCGCGCCGCCGGACTGGGCGATCCTGAGCCGCGAGAAGTCACCGCCGGTCAGGATGCCCACAGCGAGACTCGACCCGGCCGCGCGCATCACGTACGAGGCGTAGGCGCCGTTGGACGTGGCGTCGGGATCCGGTGGAGTGAGCGACACCGGCTTGGCCTCGCGGGCGTCCAGGACCGTGCTGGTGTCCTCGGTCAGCGACAGCCGCGGCTGCACCAGCTGCGCCGACCCCGCGGCCGAGCCGCTCCAGGTGGTGACAAGGGCGAAGACGTTGTACGCCCCCTTCGGCGCGCGGAACCGCGCGATGCCGTCGGTGTACCGCTGGTTCCACAGCAGGACCGGGCTGTCCAGGCCGTAGAGAATGATGAACGGGAAGTACGCCGGGTCGCCGTTGGCGTCAAGGACGTTCATCGTCAGGTCGTACGACTCCACCTCGGCGTCGGCCGCCACGGCGGTGCGTACGCTCTGGCCGCCGCCGGTGGCGACCAGCGCGCCCGAGTAGTCGCCCCCCCGCCGGTACGGTGCGGGTGTCGGCGGTTACGTCCACGGAGGCGGTGCCGCCCGCGGGCACGGTGACGCGCTTCGGCGATACGGAGAGCAGCCCCCTGGGAGCGGACTTTCCGTCGGCGTCGGTCGCCTGGACGGTCAGGCCGAGGGTGACCGCCGAGGTGCCGGTGTTGCGGTACGTGATCTGCTTGGTCAGCGGAGCGTCGTCGGTGTGCGGCCACCGCTGTGTGCCGAAGTCGACGGACGACGCCTCACCGCTCACCGTTTGACCGACGGCCTTCGCGACGTCCACGCGCCCGGTGCCCTGCTGCCGCACGGTCAGGCCGGTTGTGGGCTTCGCGGAGGAGACGAGGGCCTGCTTGAGCTGCTGCCCGGTCCAGTCGGGGTGCCGCTGGGCGAGGATGGCCGCGGCGCCCGCGACATGGGGGGTGGCCATCGAGGTGCCGTTGAGGGAGACGTATCCGTCGCCTGCGGGGACGCCTATCGTGCCCTCGGTCGCCTTCGCGGCGACGATGAACCGGCCCGGCGCGGTGAGGTCGGGTTTCAGGGAGCCGTCCTGCGTGGGGCCCACGCTGGAGAAGGTGGCGATCCGGTTCTGCTTGTCCACCGCACCGACGGTGAGCGCGGCGGCCGCGCTGCCGGGAGAGCCGATGGTGCCGGCGCGGGGTCCCTCGTTGCCTGCGGCGATCACGAACAGTGTTCCGGTCTTGGCGGACAGCGTGTTGACGGCCTCTTCCAGGGGGTCGGTGCCCGCGGTGTCGGCGCCGCCCAGGGAGAGATTGACAACGTTGGCATTCTGGTCCACGGCCCACTGCATGCCGGCGATGATGTCCGACTCGGAGCCTGATCCGCTGTCGTTGAGCACCTTGCCGTCGAGGATCTTCGCGCCGGGGGCGACACCCTTGTAGCGGCCGCCGGACTTGGCGCCCGAACCGGCCGCGGTGGAGGCGACATGTGTGCCGTGGCCGACCCGGTCCACGTTGTCCGGCGAGGAGCCGAAGTTCTTCTCGGCGATCTCCTGATCGGCCAGATCCGGGTGGGTCTGGTCCACGCCCGTGTCCAGTACGGCGATGGTGACGCCCTTGCCGTCGTAGCCGGAGGCCCATGCCGTGGGCGCCCCGATCTGCGGCACGCTCTTGTCCAGGCTCGCCGTCCGGGCGGCGTCCAGCCACACCTTGCCGATGCCGGAGGCGATCCGGGTGGCGCCCGCCCTGTCACCCGTACCGGCGTCCGTGAGCGCGTTCCACACCTGCGCGGTGCCGGACCTGGGCGCCTCGACCGCCTGGCCGTTGATCACCGGCAGGTCCCGCCCGGCGTCCGCGTCGGCGGCGGCGAGTTCCCGTTTGGCCGATGCCTCACCGGCCTTACGGTAGGTCACGATCAGCGGCGTCGAATCCCGCTGCGCGTCGTCATGGTCCGAGGCGAGCAGCTCCGTCACATCGAACAGCCGTCGGTCCACGGTGCCCTCGGCCAGCGGCCGCATCGCGTCCTCGGGGATCACGTAACTGCGGTCCTGGTAGCGATGGACGGAAATCGCGACGTCCTCGCGTCCCTCACCTGCCCGGACCCCGGTGACCCGCCCGGTGCCGTCGGTCGTCACCGTGTCCCCGGTGATCAGGGTGACGGTGCGGCCGCCGCTTGGCGCCGTACCTCCCGCCGGTGCGGTCTCCGCCGCGGCCGCCGGGCCGGGTCTGATCCCGGGCGCCATGCCCAGGGCCAGCGCGGTGGCCACTGCCGCAGCCCCCGAGCGTATCCATGAGTTCACGCAAACTCCTTTGTTACCAGGCGAGTTGATGGGTGTTCAGGTGCTGCCGTCGCGGGTGGCGGCACCATGATCCCCATTGCGGTACCTCCGCACAAGGCCGTCCCTGTCCGGGCGTGAGGAGACGACGCAGGCCCGGATCATCCTCGTCCGGACGGGCATTCCTCGGAGCCGGCTCGGTGGACCACTGCGTGGACGATGCGCAGGTGGCCGGAACGTCCTACGGGGACGTCGGCTGACCGGGGGCAACCAGTTCCCTCAGCGCCGCGTTGAGTTCGAGGACGTTCACCCGGGGTTCGCCGATGAAGCCGAGCGTGCGGCCCTCGGTGTGCCGCTCCACCAGTTGTCGGACCCGGTCCACGGGCAGCGCGTTCCGCTCGGCGACCCGGTGCACCTGGAGGTCGGCGTACGCCGGGGAGATGTCCGGGTCCAGGCCGGATCCGGAGGACGTGACCGCGTCGGCGGGGACCTGGGACGGCCGGACCTTGTGGTCGGCCGTCGAGTTCTCCTTGACGACCTCGGCCTTCGCCTCCTTCACCCACTTGACCAGTTCCGCGTTGTCACCGGAGCGGTTGGTGGCGCCCGAGAGAATCAGCTTGTACTGGGTGTTGACGGAGTTCTCGCCCAGACCGTTGGCGGGCCGGGGCTGGAAGTAGTCGAGCCCGTAGCCCTGTTGGCCGATGAGTGACGAGCCGACGACCGCGCCGCCCGACGTGAGTTCCGACCCGTTCGCCTTCGTGTGGAAGAACGTCTGGGCGACACCCGTCACCACCAGCGGGTAGATCACCCCGCAAACCAGGGTGAGGACGAGCAGGGCACGCAGCCCCGCTCCCAGCAGCCGGGCGGTGTTCGCGACCGAGTTGTTCATGACGATCAGCACGCTTTCGAGGGGAATTACAGCCCGGGGAAGAGGGAGACGATCAGGTCGATGATCTTGATGCCGATGAACGGCGCGATCAGGCCGCCCAGGCCGTAGACGCCGAGGTTGCGCCGGAGCAGCCGGTCCGCGCTCAGCGGCCGGTACCGCACCCCCCGCAGGGCGAGCGGCACCAGCGCGATGATGACCAGCGCGTTGAAGACGACCGCGGAGAGGATCGCCGAGTCGGGCGAGGACAGCCGCATGATGTTGAGCCTGTCGAGGCCCGGGTAGACCGTGGCGAAGAGCGCCGGGATGATCGCGAAGTACTTGGCGACGTCGTTGGCGAGCGAGAACGTGGTCAACGCGCCCCGGGTGATGAGGAGTTGCTTGCCGATCCCGACGATCTCGACGAGCTTGGTCGGGTCGGAGTCGAGGTCGACCATGTTCCCGGCCTCCTTGGCGGCCGAGGTGCCCGTGTTCATGGCCACACCGACGTCCGCCTGGGCCAGCGCCGGCGCGTCGTTCGTGCCGTCACCCGTCATCGCGACGAGCTTGCCGCCCGCCTGCTCCCGCCTGATGAGCGCCATCTTGTCCTCGGGAGTGGCCTCCGCGAGGAAGTCGTCGACGCCCGCCTCCTCCGCGATGGCCTTGGCCGTCAGCGGGTTGTCGCCGGTGATCATGACGGTCTTGATGCCCATGCGACGCAGTTCGTCGAACCGCTCGCGCATACCGTCCTTGACGACGTCCTTGAGGTGGATGACGCCCAGCACCCGGGCGCCTTCGCTGTCCTCGACCGCCACGAGCAGCGGGGTGCCGCCCGCCTCCGAGATCCGGTCGGCGAGGGCGGCGGCGTCCGCGGCGACCGCGCCGCCCCGCTCCTTCACCCAGGTGACGACCGAACCGGCCGCTCCCTTGCGGATCCCGCGTCCGTCGACATCCACTCCCGACATACGGGTCCGGGCGGTGAAGGTGACCCATTCGGCGTGTGCGAGTTCGCCCTGGTGCCGTTCGCGCAGCCCGTACCGCTCCTTAGCCAGGACGACGACGGAGCGGCCCTCGGGTGTCTCGTCGGCCAGCGAGGAGAGCTGGGCGGCATCGGCCAGCTCGGCCTCGGAGGTACCGCCGACCGGCACGAACTCGGCCGCCCGACGGTTGCCGAGCGTGATGGTGCCGGTCTTGTCGAGGAGCAGCGTCGACACGTCACCGGCGGCCTCGACCGCCCTGCCGGACATGGCCAGGACATTGCGCTGCACCAGCCGGTCCATGCCCGCGATGCCGATCGCGGAGAGCAGCGCGCCGATCGTCGTCGGTATCAGGCAGACGAGCAGCGCCACCAGCACGACCATCGTGAGGTGTGTGCCCGCGTAGTCCGCGAACGGCGGCAGCGTGGCCACCGCGAGCAGGAAGACGATCGTCAGCGAGGCCAGCAGGATGTTCAGCGCGATCTCGTTGGGCGTCTTCTGGCGGGCGGCGCCCTCCACCAGGCTGATCATGCGGTCGATGAAGGTCTCGCCGGGCTTTGTGGTGATCTTGACGACGACGCGGTCGGACAGAACCTTCGTTCCGCCGGTGACCGCCGAGCGGTCGCCGCCGGACTCACGGATGACCGGGGCCGACTCCCCCGTGATCGCCGACTCGTCCACGGACGCCACGCCCTCGACGACGTCACCGTCGCCGGGAATGATGTCGCCGGCCTCGCAGACGACCAGGTCGCCGACGCGCAGCTCGGTACCGCGGACCGCTTCTTCCCCGGCGCCGTCGACGAAACCGCCGGCGAGGCCGTTGGCGAGACCCCGTGCGGAAGCGTTGACGGGACCGTTGACGCAAGCGTCGCCCGAGCGGTTGACGCGTCTGGCGACGGTGTCCGTCCTGGCTTTGCGCAGCGTGTCCGCCTGCGCCTTGCCGCGGCCCTCCGCCAGCGCCTCCGCCAGGTTGGCGAAGACGACCGTCAGCCAGAGCCAGGCACTGATCGCCCAGCCGAACCAGTCGCCCGGGTCCTTGAGGGAGAAGACCGTCGTCAGGACGGATCCGACCAGCACCACGAACATCACGGGAGACTTGGCCATCACCCGCGGGTCGAGCTTGCGGAAGGCGTCCGGCAGCGACTTGACCAGCTGCGATATGTCGCTGTGTGTACGAGTCCTCATGACGCCAGCCCCTCCGCGAGCGGGCCCAGCGCGAGCGCCGGGAAATAGGTCAGACCGGTGATGATGAGGATCACGCCCACCAGCAACCCGGTGAACAGCGGCTTTTCCGTACGCAGGGTGCCCGCGGTCGCCGGCACGGGCCGCTGCCCGGCGAGCGAGCCGGCCAGCGCGAGGACGAACACCATGGGCAGGAACCGGCCGAGCAGCATCGCCAGCCCGAGGGTGGTGTTGAACCACTGCGTGTCCGCGTTCAGACCGGCGAAGGCCGAGCCGTTGTTGTTGGCCGCGGACGTGTAGGCGTACAGGATCTCGGAGAAGCCGTGCGCCCCGCTGTTGGTCATCGAGTTGCCCGGGGTCGGCAGTGCGAGGGCCGCGGCGGTCAGGACGAGCACCAGGGCGGGGGTGATGAGGATGTAGAGGGCCGCGAACTTGATCTCGCGGATGCCGATCTTCCTGCCCAGGTATTCGGGTGTGCGGCCGACCATGAGGCCGGCGACGAACACCGCGATGATCGCCATGATCAGCATGCCGTAGAGGCCGGAGCCGGTGCCGCCTGGCGCGATCTCCCCGAGCTGCATGCCGAGCAGGGTGATGCCGCCGCCGAGTCCGGTGAACGAGGAGTGGAAGGAGTCCACCGCGCCGGTCGAGGTCAGGGTCGTGGACACCGCGAAGATCGATGAAACACCGACGCCGAAACGGGTCTCCTTGCCCTCCAGCGCGCCGCCCGCGAGGTCGAAGGCCGGGCCGTGGTGGGCGAACTCGGTCCACATCATCAGGGTGACGAATCCGGCCCAGATGGTGGCCATGGCGGCGAGGATCGCGTACCCCTGCCGCAGGCTGCCCACCATGCGGCCGAAGGTGCGGGTCAGCGAGAACGGGACGACCAGGAGCAGGAAGATCTCGAAGAGGTTCGAGAACGGGGTGGGGTTCTCGAAGGGGTGCGCACTGTTGGCGTTGAAATAGCCGCCGCCGTTGGTGCCGAGCTCCTTGATGGCCTCCTGGGAGGCGACCGCGCCACCGTTCCACTGCTGTGCGCCGCCCGAGAACTGGCCCACCTCGTGGATCCCGGAGAAGTTCTGGATCACTCCGCAGGCGGCCAGGACGATCGCGGCGGCCACGGACAGCGGCACCAGGATGCGGACCACGCCGCGCACCAGGTCCGCCCAGAAGTTGCCGAGCTCACCGGTGCGGGTGCGGGAGTTGGCGAAACCTCGTACGAGGGCGACGGCGATCGCCATGCCGACGGCCGCGGAGACGAAGTTCTGCACGGCGAGACCGGCGGTCTGCACGACGTGGCCCATGGCCTGCTCGCCGTAGTACGACTGCCAGTTGGTGTTCGTGACGAAGGAGACCGCGGTGTTGAACGCCTGGTCCGGGTCGATCGAGGAGAAGCCGAGCGAACCGGGCAGCACACCCTGCACGCGCTGCAACAGGTACAGGAAGAGCACTCCGGCGGCCGAGAAGGCGAGGACGCCGCGCAGGTACGCGGGCCAGCGCATCCCGGTGTCGGGGTTGGCACCGATGCCCTTGTAGATCCACTTCTCGACACGCAGGTGCTTGTCCGAGGAGTAGACCCGGGCCATGTGGTCGCCGAGGGGGCGGTGGACGAGTGCCAGCGCCGCTGTGAGTGCCAGCAGTTGGAGAATGCCGGCGAGTACGGGGCTCATGGCTGTGCTCAGAACCTCTCGGGGAACACGAGGGCGAGGACGAGATAGCCCAGCAGGGCGACGGCCACGATCAGGCCGACGCCCATCTCGAAATTGGATGCGGCCTCGGCGGTCACAGCTTCGTCACTCCCTTGGCGACGAGTGCCACCAGCGCGAAGACCGCGATCGTGGTGACGACGAAGGCCAGATCGGCCATCGTGAGCTCCTGGGTGAGGTTCGGATGCGGTGCCGGTACCTGACGGACTGCGTCAGACTCCGGTGGACCGCCTTGACCTCTTGAGCAAACATCCGCCAGAGCCGCTCGCGGCGTTCGTTGACGGCTCCCTGACGCCGTTCCGCACGCTCTTGACGGATCTCATACGGCGGTACGCCGATGGGTCGGGCTGTTGCGGATCCTCGCCGTCGGGATTGGTTAAACCGCTGGTCCGGGCCTCGTGGCCACCACCATCCGGCAGCGCGGGCTGCCGTCGTCCCTGCGGCCGAACTCGGGCAGGGCCTGCAGCTCGAACGTGAAGCCGGCGCGGGTCAGCTCCCGCCGGACCTCGCCGAGCCGGAAGTCCCGGTAGTACATGACGAACGGGGGACGCCACACCGCGTTCCGTACCTTCATCGCCGCGTCGAACCCGAGCATGGCCCAGTAGCCGCGCGAGCCCGGGCGGGCCGGAGCCATGATCGGGAAGGCGAACCGCCCGCCGGGGCGGAGCACCGAGTGGACCTGCTCGAACAGCCCAGGCAGCTCGCGGGGCAGGAAGTGTCCGAACGCCCCGAAGCTCACCACCAGGTCGAAGGCCGGGCCGAACGGCAGGGCACGCGCGTCACCGCGCACCCAGAGGGCGGGCGGGCCACCCGGACTCTCCCGTCGCCTCGCCACGTCGAGCATGCCCGCGCTGATGTCGACGCCGGTGACGCGCTCCCGGCACACCGTTCGCAGCACTTCCATGCCCGCTCCGGTGCCGCAGCACAGGTCGAGCCCGCTCTCGAACGGCCCGAGGTCCTCAAGGGCACGTGCGACGGACCGGAGAAACGAGTCCGGCGTACGGAACGGGGTCTGGTCGAACTTCGGTGCGAGCAGGTCGTAGCCGTGCTCGACGGACGACAGCGCCTGCACGGCGAGTTCGCGGAACGTGGGGCCTTGCGGGGTGAACATCGCCGATCAGCATAGGGCTTCCCACCCGGGCTCTGGCCATGGCGCGGCCTTTCGGAGGCGCCCCGGCACTGCCACCCTCGACAGTGAGGAGTGCCGTCACACGTATGACGTTCCGCCCAGCGAAAGGCTGCACCTGCCTGATGACTTCCTTCCGCCCCGCACCCGCCTGGCTGGCCGACGCGGTCTTCTACCAGATCTACCCGCAGTCGTTCGCGGACTCGAACGGCGACGGGATCGGTGACTTCGACGGCATCGCCGAGCGGCTGGACCATCTGGCCTGGCTCGGGGTGAACACGGTCTGGCTGAACCCGTGCTTCGTCTCGCCGTTCGGGGACGCCGGGTACGACATCGCCGACTATCTGAACGTGGCTCCGCGCTACGGCTCGAACGACGACCTGGCCCAGCTCGTCGAGCGGGCGGGCCGCCGCGGTATCCGCGTACTCCTCGATCTGGTCGCGGGGCACACCTCCGACCAGCACCCGTGGTTCACGGCGTCGGCGAACGATCCCGGGGACCACCGCTACATCTGGGCGTCCGAGGGCCGCCCGGACGGCTTCGTGGCCTCGCCCGGCAGCCGGCCGGGTGCGTATCTGCCGAACTTCTTCGCCTTCCAGCCCGCCCTCAACTTCGGTTACGCACGGATGAGTCCGGCCGAACCGTGGCGTCAGCCGGTGGACGCGGAGGGCCCGCGCGCCAACCGCGAGGCGCTGCGCACGATCATGGACCACTGGCTGGGCCTCGGCCTGTCGGGCTTCCGCGTGGACATGGCCGCGTCGCTCGTCAAGGACGACCCGGACAAGGCGGAGACGAGCAGGCTCTGGACGGAGTTGCGGCACTGGCTGGACCGTACGCATCCGGAGGCAGTGATCCTCTCGGAGTGGGGCGAGCCGGAGGTCTCCGTCCCGGCGGGGTTCCACACGGACTTCTTCCTCCAGTTCGGCGGCCCTTCGGACGGTCTGGCGCTGCGCTCGCTGTGGAGCAACGGCTCCGGGACCGTCAACCTCGACTGGGACCCGCTCGACTGCTTCTTCGACCCGAGCGGCAAGGGCTCGCCGCGGCCCTTCGTGGAGGCCTGGCGGCAGGCGTCCACGGCCCTCGGCACCAGCGGCTTCATCTCCCTGCCCACCGCCAACCACGACTTCTCCCGCCTCAACTGCGGGCCCCGCTCGGCCGAACAGCTCCCGGTCGCCTTCGTCTTCCAGCTCACCTGGCCCACCCTGCCCGCCATCTACTACGGCGACGAGATCGGCATGCGTTACATCCCGGACCTCCCCGACACCGAGGGCAGTGTGCTCGGCCCCCGCTACAACCGCGCCGGCTCCCGCACGCCGATGCAGTGGGACGACGGCCCGAACGCCGGTTTCTCGACGTCCGCGCACCCCTACCTCCCGGTCGACCCCGCTCCGGACCGCCCCACCGTCGCCGCCCAGCGCGCCGACGACACGTCCCTCCTGCATCTCGTACGCCGTCTCATCGCCCTGCGCACCTCGACTCCCGAACTCGGGCCGGACGGGTCGGTGGAGGTCGTCCACGCGGGCTACCCCTTCGTGCACGTACGCGGCGGGCGGTATCTCGTCGTCGTCAACCCCCAGCAGCGGCGGACGACGTGCTCACTCGGGGACCTCCGTCCCGGCCGGCCCCTCGAAGTCTTCGGCGTCGACACCGCCGACGGCACGCTCAGCGCCGAGGCGTTCGGCTACGGGATCTTCGGGCTGGCCCCGTGACGGAACGGCGGGTCCTGCGAATGCCACGGACGGCAGTCGCAGGCCGTCACAGGAAGGGGGTACCCGGGTCGACACCGGAGAGTACGCGGCCGTAGATCTCCAGGTTGGTGGCGGGGTTGATGAAGGAGTGCAGGCACAGGGCCTGAATGTCGCGGACGATGCGCTGCATGGGCACGTCCCGCTGGAGGGAGGAGGCGCCGGCGGCCGAGGCGAGCAGATCGACGGCCTCCTTGCAGAGCCGGGTGAGGTAGCCGCTCTCGGCGCGGATCCTGGCCCGTTCCTGCGGGGTGTACGAGCCGTCGTCGCGGGCCTTCGTCTCGATCTCGTCGATCAGCCGGGCGGCCACCAGTTCGGCGGCGGAGATCCTCATCTGGGCCTCGGCGGCCTGCAGATGCGTGACGGTGGCCTCGTTCTGCCGCTCGTAGAAGGTGTACGTGATGCCGCGCCGGTGGATGCGCTCGCCGAACTCGGTCATCGCCGCGCGCCCCAGGCCCAGCGCCGCCGACGCCGCCCAGGCGCAGAACAGCAGCAGCACCGGCATGCGGTAGAAGGGGTCGTCCGCGTTGGTCTTGGACGGGGTCTGCCCGGCGAGCATCGGTCCGACCGGCAGCACCCGGTGCGCGGGGACGGGAATGTCCCGGGCCACGACGGTGTTGCTGCCAGTACCGGCGAGACCTGTGGCATCCCAGTCGTCCAGGATCTCCAGCTCGGACATCGGCACCGCGACCCACACCATCTCCGGGGGGCCTTCCTGGGGCTGCCCCTCGGCCGGGACCACCGCGGCCGTCAGCAGATGCCACTGCGCGTGGTGACACCCGGTCGCGAACGCCGAGGCGCCGTCCACCCGGTAGCCCCCGTCGTACGGCACCGCCGTGGCGCCGGGGACGAGCGTGCCGCCGATCCTGACGTCCGGACCGCTCGGTCCGGTGAAGAAGTCGTCCTGCGCCTCGTCGGGGAAGAGCGCCGCGATGTACGAGACTCCCGCCTGACCCAGTGTCACCCACGCCGTGGAGGCGCACTCGACGGCGATCTCGGCGAAGACGTCGATCTGCGTGCGCAGCGGAGTCTGGTAACCGCCGTATCGTGCGGGGACGTTCATCCGGTGCACACCGGTGCCGGTCAGCGCGACGACGACCTCGTCCGGCACCCGCCGTTCGTGCTCGGCGCGCACCGCGTTCCGCCGGATCAGGGGTCGTAGTTCGCGTATACGCTCGACGATCTCCGCATCGGCCATGCCGACCACCGTGGCGCGAGGCATCACCGCTGTCAACGCCCCGGGATCCGGCCGTTCGGCCATCGCCTGACGGGATAGTGCTACAGTGCCATCAGCACTCGTGTACGCCTCCTTCAGGCGCCGGTGCCGATCCACTCTCCATCAGCTGGTCCGCCCGTCGATTCCCGACCGGCGCAGCGAATTCTCCGCACCACCTCTCTCCGTACACGGTTCGAGAAGTGACGCGTTCCGCCGTGCAGGGCGTGAAGACACCGCCCCTGCCCCGGCCTCTCCTCATCCCCCATGCCCCATGAATCCCCGAACTTGAACCCGTCCCCGAAAGGACAACCATCATGACCACCACACTCGAACGCCCGCCCACTCCCGTCACACAGGAGCAGGCCGTCGGCGTACTCGACATCACCTCGAACGGGCAGGGCCACCTGCGCTCCGAGAAGCTGCTCCCCGGAGCGGCCGACCTTCAGGTCTCCTCCGCACTGATCCGCCGGTACGGCCTGCGCAAGGGCGATCTCGTCGAAGGCGTACGCGGCCGGCAGCGCGCCCTCACCGAGGTCGAGCGGATCAACGGCCGCCCTGCCGAGGAGGCACGCGGCCGCCCGCACTTCCGTGACCTGACCCCGCTGCATCCGCGCGAGCGGCTGCGGCTCGAACACCCCGCGGGCGGTCTGACCACCCGCCTCGTCGACCTGGTCGCGCCGATCGGCAAGGGCCAGCGCGGCCTGATCGTCGCCCCGCCCAGGACCGGCAAGACCGTGCTGCTTCAGCAGCTGGCCGCCGCCGTCGCCGGCAACCATCCCGAGTGCCATCTGATGGTGGTACTCCTCGACGAGCGTCCCGAGGAAGTGACCGACATGCGCCGCTCCGTCCGCGGTGAGGTGCTCGCCTCCACGTTCGACCAGAGCCCGAAGCAGCACATCGCGCTGGCCGAGCTGGCCATCGAGCGCGCCAAGCGGCTCGTCGAGGCGGGCCAGGACGTCGTGATCCTCCTCGACTCGCTCACCCGGCTGTGCCGGGCCCACAACAACGCCGCCGCCGCGGGTGGCCGCACGCTGAGCGGCGGTGTGGACGCCGCGTCGCTCCACGAACCCAAGCGGCTCTTCGGCGCGGCCCGCCTCGCCGAGGAGGGCGGTTCACTCACCATCCTCGCTACGGCCCTCGTGGAGACCGGCTCACGCGCCGACGACTTCTACTTCGAGGAGCTCAAGAGCACCGGCAACATGGAGCTCCGCCTCGACCGCACCCTCGCGTCCCGCCGCGTCTTTCCCGCCGTGGACATCACCCCGTCGGGCACCCGCCGGGAGGAACTCCTCATTCCGGCAGCGGAGTTGACGGCCGTACGAGGCCTGCGGCGCGCTCTGCACTCCCGTGGTGACGGCCAGGCGGACCTCGAAACCCTGCTGGACCGGTTGCGGCAGACCCCGGACAACGCGACGTTCCTGAGGCACGTCCAGCAGACGGTGCCGGGCGGACGGTAGAACCGACCGGAGCCGAGCTCTCCGGAGTCGGGTCGGCCGGTCAGCCGAGCCGGCCGGCGAACGGCCGCTGCGGCATCCGGGTGTTCGACAGCTCCGTCCGGCCGGGGCAGCCCGCCTCGCGACCTGGGCGTTCCTACGTTTGCGGTATGACCATCGGATTCTCTGCCCGAACGGCCGTTTCCTGCTCCGCCCTCTGCCTCGTCGGGGCGCTCGCTCTCACGCCGGGACCCGCCGCGGCCCACGGCCCGGCGGACACGACCGCCGACGGCTTCGGCGCCGGGACGGGCAACGCACACACCGAGCCCACGCCGCCGAGCATCGCCAAACCGCCCCGTTCGACGCTGGACCGGCCCGGGACACAGGCCCGGCCCCGGGCAGGGGTGCCCGGAGTGCCGCGTGACATCTCCGCGCGGTCGTGGCTGGTGGCCGACGCCGACACCGGCGAGGTGCTCGCGGCACACGACGCCCACCGCAGACTGCCGCCCGCCAGCACGTTGAAGACCCTCTTCGCGGTGACCGTGCTCCCGGTGCTGCCCCCGGGGGTCCGGCACACCGTCACCGAGGCGGACCTGGCGGACGTCAGCCCCGGCAGCAGCGTGGTCGGGGTCCGCGCGGGGCGTACCTACCAGGCGTCCGACCTGTGGCGGGGCGTCTTCCTGAACTCCGGCAACGACGCCGTCCACGTACTTGCCGGGATGAACGGCGGCTGGCGCAGTACCGCCGCCCAGATGCAGGCCAAGGCGCAGGCCCTGGGCGCCCGTGACACGCGGGTCGTGTCACCCGACGGCTACGACTCGCCCGGCCAGGTGTCGTCCGCGTACGACCTGGCCGTCTTCGGGCGTGCGGGGCTCCGCAGCACGGACTTCGTCCGCTACTGCGCCACCGCGCACGCGACGTTCCCCGCCGACGGCTGGGCGTACAAGATCCAGAACACCAACCGGCTGCTGACCGGCGCCGACGGGGTCGCGCCCTATCCGGGGCTCATCGGCATCAAGAACGGTTACACCTCCCAGGCCGGCAGCACGCTCGTCGCCGCCGCACGCCGGGGCGGGCACACCCTCGTCGTCACGGTGATGGACCCTCAGGAGGGCGGCGGGTTCGCCGTGTACGAGGAGGCGCGGTCGTTGCTCGACTGGGGTTTCAAGGGCGTAGGGCGTGTCGAGCCGGTCGGATCGCTCCTGCCGCGTCCGGTGTCCCGGGCGACCCCGAGTCCGGCCACCGCGCCGCGGCCGGGACCCGCTTCGGCAACCGCTCCGCAGGCCGGCCTGGCGGTGCTGCCTCCGGGTGACGCTGACGACGGCTCCGACGGGGCCCTTGACTGGCTGGTCACGACGGGCGCGATCGCGGGCGCCGCCGGTTTCGGCGCGGGAGCCGTGGTGCTGGCCCTGCGTTTCCAGGGCAGACGGTCCGCCCGGCGCTGACCGGCGGGCGGACCCCGACGCGTCATCGAACCAGCTGTCTCACTGATTGGTCCACACGCGGATTTCCAGAACTTCCA
Organism: Streptomyces sp. NPDC048484; assembly: GCF_040651415.1. Classification (NCBI taxonomy): domain Bacteria; kingdom Bacillati; phylum Actinomycetota; class Actinomycetes; order Kitasatosporales; family Streptomycetaceae; genus Streptomyces; species Streptomyces sp. NPDC048484. The sequence continues at coordinate 52,266 of NZ_JBEZJY010000047.1, read as the reverse complement.
GAACCTCTGGAACCTCTGGAACGTCCAGAGCCTCTAGAACACCGACAGGCCTGTGAGGGTCGTGAAGCGGTCCAGCGCCGCGACTCCGGCCATCGAGTTGCCGTGCCCGTCCAGGCCGGGGCTCCATACGCACAGCGTGCAGCGGCCGGGGACGACGGCGATGACACCGCCGCCCACTCCGCTCTTGCCGGGCAGGCCCACGCGGTAGGCGAACTCGCCGGCCGCGTCGTACGTGCCGCAGGTGAGCATGACCGCGTTGACCTGCTTCGCCTGACTCTGCGTCAGCAGGCGGGTGCCGTCCGCCCGGATGCCGTGGCGGGCGAGGAACCCGGTGGCCAGGGCGAGGTCGGCGCAGGACGCCTCGACGGAGCACTGGCGGAAGTACTCGTCGAGGAGCACAGGGACCGGGTTGTCGATGTTCCCGTACGCCGCCATGAAGTGGCCCAGCGCGGCGTTGCGGTCGCCGTGGGCGGACTCGGAGGCGACGACGTCCTCGTTGATGGCGAGGTCCTCGTTGCCGCTCTCCGCGCGCAGGAAGTCGAGGAGGGTGCCCGCCGCGTCGCCGGTCTGGGAGTGGAGCCGGTCGGTGACGACGAGTGCGCCCGCGTTGATGAAGGGGTTGCGGGGGATTCCGCTCTCGTACTCCAGCTGGACGAGGGAGTTGAAGGGGTTGCCGGACGGCTCACGGGCGACGTGTTCCCAGAGTTCGTCCGCCTCGCGGGCCAGGTCCAGCGCGAGGGTGAACACCTTGGTGATGGACTGCGTCGAGAACGGCTGCCGCCAGTCGCCGACGCCGTACACCGTGCCGTCCAGCTCCGCGACGGCCATACCGAACCGGTGCGGGTCGCAGGCCGCGAGCGCCGGAATGTAGTCGGCGGGGCGGCCGCGGCCCGGCGTCTTCTCGATCTCGGCGATGATGCGGTCCAGGATGGGCTGGAAGGTCAGGGGCGAACTCATGATCGCCATTCTGCCGCCCACAAGGCCGAAGCACGGCGGGGCTCGTGTGGGTGCGCAGTTCCTACTCGCCCACACCCGCCGCCACATCCCCAGGGCGCGCCCGCGTGGCTCACCTCACCCCAGCCTCCTCAGAGGCGCGGGGAACTGCGCACCCAGCCCCCACCCACCCGCCGGCCCGCCGACACATCCCCTCGGCGGGCCGGGACCGGGACCGGGACCGGCGGGCCCGCGCGCCGAGGGCCTACACGCTGGGAAGCGGGTCCAGGGCCCGGGTCGGGCGGATGTGGCCTACCACCGCGCCGCCCCCGAGCAGCGGCGCCCCGGCGAACTCGGCGAGCGCGGCCGGATCCACGCCGCAGCGGGCGAGGGCCGCCGCGGTGACGGGTATGCGCGCGCGATCCGCCCCGTCAGCGATCTTCACGGCGACGGCCCGCCCGTCCGGCAGCGCCGCGACCTGCACACCTTCGAATCCGTCCTTCGCGAGCAGCCCCGGCACGGCACGCATCAGCGCGGCGACGTCCCGCCCGGACCCGGACGCCATCTCGGCGTGCGTGCGCATCGCGTCGGCCACCCGCGCTTCCGGCGTACCGGAGGGAGCCGTCGTGATCCGGGCGGCGGCACGCGCGAGCCCGTGCAACGAGACGGCGAACAGCGGAGCGCCGCAACCGTCGACCGTGACCTGCGCGATCGCCTGCCCTGTCAGGTCCTCGACGATCTCCGCGATCACCTGCTGGAGCGGATGCGCGGGGTCGAGGTACTCGTCGAGCGACCAGCCGTTCAGCCGCGCCGTGTAGAGCATCGCGGCATGCTTGCCCGAGCAGTTCTGGGCGAGCCTCGACGGCAGCCGCCCGGCTCGGATCCAGTCCTCCCGGACGACCGGGTCGAAGGGCAGGTCCGGGACGTTGCGCAGGTCGTCCTCGGTGAGTCCGGCGAGTTCCAGGATCCGCCGGGTGCCCGCGAGATGGCGTTCCTCGCCGGAGTGGCTGGCGGCGGTCAGGGAGAGCAGGTCGCCGTCGAGCGGCAGCCCGGCCCGCAGCATCGCCACCGCCTGCACCGGCTTGAGCGCCGAGCGCGGGTAGAAGGCCGATTCGATGTCACCTATCTGCAGGTCCACGCTCCCGTCGGCGGCCAGCACGACCACCGAGCCGTAGTGGACGCCTTCGATGACACCGCCGCGGATGAGACGGGCGACCGGCGCGTGCAGCGGTTCACGGACCGAAGGCGCCGCGGCGAAGGAGCTCCCGCAGCAGGCAAGGGCGTTGGGGCTCATGCGTCCACCTCGCCCTTCCGCAGGGCCGCGACCCGGCCACGTACGCCGTACCAGCCCGCCACCAGCGCCGCCACGATCAGCGGGAGACACAGGACCGTCGTACGGCCCGCTCCCCCGTCCGCGTACATGAGGACGAGCACGGAGGCGAGGAAGAGGAGGGTCACCAGTTCGGTCCAGGGCGAGCCCGGCAGGCGGTAGCCCGGCCGCTCCAGCTCGCCCTCCTCCGTCTTCCGCCAGAACTGCAGATGACAGATCATGATCATGCCCCAGGTGGAGAGAATGCCGAGTGCCGCGAAGTTGAGCACGATCTCGAAGGCGTCGGCGGGGACGACGAAGTTGAGCCCGACACCGAGCACGCAGATACCGCTGGTGAGCAGGATTCCGCCGTACGGGACCTGGCTGCGGCTCATCACGGAGGTGAACCTGGGCGCCGAACCCGACATCGACATGGAGCGCAGGATGCGGCCGGTCGAGTAGAGCCCGGAGTTGAGGCTGGACATGGCGGCGGTCATCACGACGAGGTTCATCACGCCGCCCGCGGCCGGGATGCCGATGTTGGAGAGCACGGTCACGAACGGGCTCTCCCCGGCGGTGTACTTGTTCCAGGGCAGCAGCATGGACAGCAGCAGCACCGAGCCGACGTAGAAGAGACCGACCCGCCACATGATCGAGTTGATGGCCTTCGGCAGGATCTTCTCGGGGTTCTCCGTCTCGCCCGCCGCGACGCCGACCAGTTCGACGGAGGCGTACGCGAAGACGACACCCTGGATGATCAGCAGCATCGGCAGCAGGCCGCTCGGGAAGAGGCCGCCGTTGTCGGTGATCAGGGAGGGGCCGGGGGTGGCCCCGTCGACGGGCTGCTGGGTGACCAGCACGAAGATCCCGATCAGCATGAAGGCGACGAGCGCGCCGACCTTGACGATGGCGAACCAGAACTCCAGCTCCCCGAAGATCTTCACGGAGATGAGGTTCACGGTGAGCACGACCGAGAGCGCGATCAGGGCGATCACCCACTGGGGGATGTCGGAGAACATGCCCCAGTAGTGGGTGTAGGTGGCGACCGCGGTGATGTCGGCGACGCCGGTGGTCGCCCAGTTCAGGAAGTACATCCAGCCCGCGGTGTAGGCGCCCTTCTCGCCGAGGAACTCCCGGGCGTACGACACGAAGGCGCCGGAGGACGGCCGGTGGAGGACGAGTTCGCCCAGGGCCCGGACGACGAGGAAGGCGAAGACTCCGCAGACGGCGTACGCGATGAAGAGGGACGGGCCCGCCTCGGCGAGCCGGCCACCGGCACCGAGGAAGAGGCCCGTGCCGATGGCTCCGCCGATGGCGATCATGTTGACGTGCCGGGACTTCAGGGACTTGCTGTACCCCGCGTCACCGGCGTCGACATGACCGCCCGCCTTCCGTACAGGCTCCGCCTGCCCTGACTGTCCTGCCTGCCCTGACTGTCCTGTCTGTTCTTCGAGGGACTGCTCGCTCACGCCTGGGGTCCGCCTTCTGTGGGGGTGTCCGCGAGGTCGGCGCGCTCGGGGCGCACGATCGCGGTGAGGGTCGTCTCGACGCGGTCGAGGTGGTGTGCCATGGCGTCGGTCGCGTCGACCGCGCTGCCGTCGACGAGAGCCTCGACGATGGCGCGGTGTTCGCGGTTGGACTGCTCGCGGCGGCCGCCGAGTTCGTTGAGGAACGCCGACTGCCGGGCCAGCGCGTCCCGGATCTCCTCGATGACGCGACGGAAGACCGGGTTCTGGGCGGCCTGGGCCACGGAGAGGTGGAAGAGCGTGTCCATGGCCACCCACGCGGTGGTGTCCCGCTCGCGCTCCATCCGGTCGAGGAGGTGAGCCAGGTGGTCGAGGTCCTCCGGCGTCCGGCGCACGGCGGCGTATCCGGCCACCGGGATCTCGACATGCCGCCGGACCTCCATCAGGTCACTGGCCGTGTAGTCGCCGAAGGTGGGGTCCTCGACGGGTCCGGCCGACACGACGAACGTGCCCTTGCCGGTCCGTGACACGGTCAGCCCCATGGTCTGCAGGGCGCGCAGGGCCTCCCGCAGCACGGGCCGGCTGACCTCCAGCCGTCGGCACAGCTCCGCTTCGGAGGGCAGCTTGTCCCCCACGGCGTACTCCCCGCGCTCGATGGCACCCCGTAGGTGCCCGAGCACGGCTTCCATGGCGCTGATACGCCTCGGCACGGAGCCACTGGAGCCAGCTGTCTGGCTGTCTGACAGGTTCACGAGAGCGATCCTGCGGGGCACGGGAGGCGACTGTCAAGGTTGCTGAAGCAAAGGGCAGCATACAGATCCTCGCGGCGCGGGAGCCGGGCGGCCACCAGCACCCGGTCACGCGCAGCCGGTCCCCTGCAGCCAGTGACGTACGGCCGGTCCCGCTGCACCGGACGTGACCTGGGCGCCTACCCCCAGACAGCCTCGGCCACCGCGACCCCCGCGAAAGCCGCCCCGAGTCCCGAGTCCCGCGAACACACTCGCGGTCGCGTTGACGGCGGCATAGAGACGAGCACCGCGCTCGGCCGGCCGCAGCGTCTCGCAGGAGAAGGGCGAGTACGTACTGAGCGCCCCGCACAGGCCCGCGCCGAGCAGCAACTGGAGGTGCGAGGACGCCGCACCCGCCGCGGCCGCGCCGGTCAGCGTGCCCAGGCCTCGGAGCAGGGGTCGGGCATACGGGTCTGTCTCCTGGTCGAGGCGGGAGATCAGCCTAGCTCCCGGCGGTCAGGACGCGCCCGAGGCCTCCTCGGCGTCCGACGCCCCCTCGGCGTCCGTCGCCTCCTTGGTGTCCGTCGCCTCCTTGGCGATGGCGTCGAAGCGGGCCGCCATCGCCGCCTGGAGCGCCTGGGCCGCCGACAGGGGGCGGACCATGACGGTGAAGTCGTCGATCTGCCCGCTCTCGTCGAAGTGCAGGAAGTCGCAGCCCTGGATGGCCCGGTCCCCCACCCGCGCCTCGAAGACGAGGGCGAGGTCGCGGCCGTCGGGGTTCGCGATCTCCCGGATGTAGCGGAAGTCCTCGAACACCTGCAGGACGGCGCCCAGAATCGCGGAGGTGATCGGCTTGCCGGCGTACGGCTTGAAGACCACCGGGCTGGTGAACACGACGTCCTCGGCGAGCAGGCCGACGACGGCTGCGTGGTCGCCGGCCTCGACCGCCTTGCGGAAGGGGTGCATCAGCATCTACCTCTCATTTTTACTAATCAATATATTGATTAGGTGTGCCGGACGGTACTCCGGGAGTGTGTCAATCCGCAACGGGTCCGAGGGGTACGGAGGCAGCCCGGCGAGGTAGGAAGGAACCACCGACCCGGAGGTGCTGTCATGTACTACCCCCTGACCGTCCGTGACTTCCTCGACCGTGCGGCCCACGTCTATCCGGACCGCGTCGCCGTCGTCGACGAACCGGAGCAGCCCGGGCCGAGCCTCGGCGAGCTCACCTACCGGGAGCTGGCGACGCTCGCCCGCGCACAGGCGGCCAGGCTCGACGAGCTGGACATCCCGGTGGGCGGGCGGGTCGCGGTGATCTCGCAGAACTCGGCGCGACTGCTGACCTCGTTCTTCGGCGTCTCCGGTTGGGGGCGTGTCCTCGTACCGGTGAACTTCCGGCTCACTCCGTCGGAGATCGACTACATCGTGCGGCACTCCGGCGCCTGCGTCGTCTACGCGGACGCCTCCTGCGCGGACGTGCTCGACACACTCGACGTCAAGCACAAGTTCGTCCTCGGCGACGACGAGGACCTCTTCCTGCGCGGAGTCGAGCCGCGGGAGTGGGCGCAGCCGGACGAGGGCGCGACGGCCAGCGTCAACTACACGTCCGGAACGACCGCCCGCCCCAAGGGAGTGCAGCTCACCCACCGCAACCTGTGGCTGAACTCGGCCGTGTTCGGACTGCACACCACCATCAGCGACCGTGACGTCTATCTGCACACACTCCCGATGTTCCACGCCAACGGCTGGGGCATGCCGTACGGCGTCACAGGTGTCGGTGGCCGGCACATCGTGCTCCGCCAGATCGACGGGGCCGAGATCCTGCGCCGCGTCGAGCGGCACGGCGTCACCCTGATGTGCGCGGCGCCCGCCGTCCTGAACGCCGTACTGGACGCCGCCGCCGACTGGGAGGGCGAGGTTCCCGGCCGCGACCGGGTCCGTATCGTCTGCGCGGGCGCACCGCCCCCGACCCGCACGATCGAGCGTGTGATGGGCGAGCTGGGCTGGGAGTTCATCCAGATCTACGGGCTCACCGAGACCTCGCCGCTGGTCACGGTCAACCGCGGCCGCGAGGAGTGGGACGACCTGGAACCCGCCGAGCGCGCCCGCAGGCTCGGGCGGGCAGGGGTGCCCGCTCTCGGCGTACGCGTGGATGTCGACGTGGACGGGGAGGTGCTGACCGCGTCGAACCACAACCTCGACGGTTACTGGGAGCAGCCCGAGGAGACGGCGAAGGCCCAGGCGGGCGGCTGGTTCCACACCGGGGACGGCGGATACCTCGACGACGAGGGGTACCTGGTCATCTCCGACCGCAAGAAGGACGTCATCATCTCCGGTGGCGAGAACGTCTCGTCGATCGAGGTGGAGGACGTGATCACCTCGCATCCGGCGGTTCGCGAGGTGGCGGTGATCGGCATTCCGGACGCCAAGTGGGGAGAGCTGGTGACCGCGCTCGTGGTGACGGACGGATCCGGTGTCACCGCCGAGGAGTTGATCGCCCACTGTCGTACGCGGCTCGCCGGTTTCAAGACGCCCAAGCGGGTCGACTTCGTGGAGTCGCTCCCGCGCACGGCGACCGGGAAGCTGCAGAAGTTCAAGCTGCGCGAGCCGTTCTGGCGGGAGTGACGGAAGGGGCGACGCCGGTTGGGGGTGTGCCGGAACCGGGTCCCGGTTCCGGCACACCCCCAACCGACCTTCAGACCGTCACCGGTGGCTGAACCACGCCATCGCCGGCAGCGCCCTGTCGTCTTGACGCCCTCGCCTGCCCGAGGGCAGGCGATTCCGGTCCGTACCGCTCCGCAGCACCACCACGGGTTCCTGTTTCACAGGCCTCTGCCGACCGGTAAGGGTCGGTCTTACATGGCCTCCACAAGCCTGGCTTCCCGCCCGTCCGGCGGTAGGCCGGACAACTCCGTTGCCCGACCAGGCGATCCTGGCCATGCCGTGGCGACCCTCCGGGCCGCTATGGGCAGGATGCCCCTCACCTCCACCCCGAAGGGCGGATCACTGGGCAAGTGTTCGATAGCCGCAGTACGACAGCCCGATGACGTCGAACTTCACACCGTTGGACACAGCGCTGTCGAACCACCAGCGGGTGCCGGCCAGGTCGCCGCCCTTGGCGAGGTGCAGCGCCACGGTCGTACCCGAGTTGACCGCCTTGACCGCGTCATGGCCCGAGTTGAGCAGCCCGGCGAGCTGCGACCAGTTCGAGGTGGAACCCGCGTTCCAGAGCATGCCGCCGTTGATCTCGTTGCCGACCTGCACCATGTCCGCCGTGGTGCCCTGGGCCTTCAGCGCGTTCAGGACGTCGTACGTGTGGTTGTAGACGTCGGTCTTCAGCTGACTGTAGGAGTGTCCGGCCCAGGCGGCGGGCTTGGACTGGGCTCCCGGGTCGGCCCAGGTGTCCGAGTAGTGGAAGTCGACGAGGAGCTTCATGCCCTGCGCCTTGACGCGCTTGGCGGTCGCGAGGACGCGCGCCTTGTTGTTGTAGCCGTCCGCCGGGTTCACCCACACCTTGAGGCGGGCGTAGTTCTGCCCGGCGGACTTGAGGATGGCGAGGGCGTCACCGGTCGTGCCGGCACTGTTCTTGTAGACCCCGCCCTTGGCCTCGCTCTTGGCGAGTGACGACAGGTCGGACCCCTTGATGGCCAGGCCTGTCGCACCGGCGGTGAAGGTCAGGTCGTCGACGTTCGTCCAGTTGCCCGCCTTGGCGTCGGAGTTGACGCTGATCGTGCACTGGTTGTTCGTCACCGCGACGGAGGTGACGATCCGGATCCACCCGCTGGACTCGACCGGGATGTCGGTGCGTTGTTCCGAACTTCCGCAGTTCTTGAGCGCGATGTACGCGGAGTTCTGACCGCCGCCCGAACGCACCCAGGCGGTGAGCTTGTAGGTGCCGTTGGCGAGACCGGAGAGGTACTGGTACGTCTCCACCTTGTACGCGGAGGCCGAGTAGTGCGTGAGCCGGTAACTCCCGCCGTGGCCACCGGACTCGGTGAAGGAGGCCGCGTTCTGGCCGCCCGCCGAGTAGGTCGACCAGCCGGCCGGGGTGGCCGTGCCGGTGCCGTCCGACTCGAAGCCGGCGTTGGTGAGGGTGCTTGCCGCGCTTGCGCTCTGCGCGGGCAGCACGGTGAGGGCGAGGCCGGCTGCCAGCGGTAGCAGCAGGGCCTTGAGTGTGCGTCCCTTGAGTGTGCGTCTGGGATGGAACATCGTCGTCCGTTGTCCCTTCGACGTGAGGTGGTTGTGTGCCCCGGGGTGGGGCTGGGGGGTTCTTCGCCCCCTCCGCCCCTTCCCGTCCCGTTCCTGGGGGCTGCCGCCCCCAGACCCCCGCATCGCGCTGAACGCGCTCGTCCTCAAACGCCGGACGGGCTGGAATGCCAGCCCCTCCGGCGTTTGAGGAGCGGGGGTTCGGGGGCGGAGGGGGCGAAAACAGCGGGCCGGCGAACCGGCTCAGTCGTCGAGGCGTACGACCCGCACGGCCCCCGCGGGCACCGCGAGGCGCCCCGCGGCCCGTTCACCGGTGAGCAACTCCGTGCCATGCGCGTCGAGCGGCACCTTCACCTCGACACCGGAGTGGTTGATCGCGAAGAGGAACGTCCCCGACTCCCCCGCCCGCCGCACCACTTCGACATCACGGGGCAGGTCGGCACGCGGCGCGATCCGCGCGTCGTCGGCCGCCCAGCCGATCAGGGCGTCCAGTCCCTGGGCCCCGAGGCGCGTGGACACGTACCAGGCGGAGCCCTCGCCGAGACGATTCCGGGTGACCGCCGGACGGCCGGCGGCGAGCCCGTCGGCGTACGTCCACACGGTCTCGGCGCCGCGCGGCACCACGAATTCGCTCCACACGTCACCGGCGAGTTCGGAGCCATCGGGTCCTGTGATGCGCACCTGGTCGCCCGCGAGCAGCGGCGAGAACTCCTCGACGGTCAGACCGAGCACGTCGCGCAGCGGGCCGGGGTACGGGCCTTCGTGCACGGCGTCGTGCTCGTCGACGATGCCGGAGAAGTACGAGACGACGAGCGTGCCGCCGTTTTTGACGTACTCCTTGAGGTTCAGTCCGGCGGCCTCGGTCATCAGGTAGAGGGCCGGTACGACGACCAGGGGGTAGGCCGACAGGTCGGCTTCCGGGTGGGCGAAGTCGACGGTGAGGTGGCGGTCGTAGAGGGCCTCGTAGAAGGCGTCGGCGCGCTCGCGCGGATCGTGGTCCTCGCTGGGACGCCACTCGAGGTTCTGGGCCCACCAGGAGTGCCAGTCCCACAGGACGGCGGCGTCGGCCCGGGTGCGGGTGCCCCGGACCGCGCTCAACGAGTCGACGGCCGCGCCGAGTTCGACCACCTCGCGCCAGACGCGCGAGTCGGTGCCGGCGTGCGGCAGCATCGCCGAGTGGAACTTCTCCGCGCCGCGCCGTGACTGCCGCCACTGGAAGAACATCGCGCCGTCGGAGCCCCTGGCCACATGTCCGAGGGAGTTGCGGGCCATCTGGCCCGGCGCCTTCGCGGGGTTGCGGGTCTGCCAGTTGACGCCCGACGTGGAGTGTTCGAGCAGCAGCCAGGGGGCGCCGCCGGCCACGGAACGGGTGAGGTCGGCGGCCATCGCGAGGTTCACCTGCGTACGGCGGCCGTCGGTGATCAGGTAGTGGTCGTTGCTGACCAGGTCGACCTCGCGGCCCCAGGCCCAGTAGTCGACGGAGTCGCACTGGCTGAGGGCTGTCATGAAGTTCGTGGTGACCGGGACACCGGGCGCCAGGCGGTGCAGGATGTCCCGCTCGGCCACGAAGTTCTCGCGCATGGTGGCGTCGGCGAACCGCTTGTAGTCGAGCGCCTGGGCGGGGTTGCCGACCGTCGGGGCCGTCCTGGGCGGGTTGATCTGGTCGAGGTCCGCGTACCGCTGGCCCCAGAACGCCGTGCCCCAGGCCTCGTTGACCGCGTCGAGCGCGTCGGCCTTGCCTGCCTCGTCCGCCCTGCCTGCCTTGCCTGCCTCCTCCGCCGTGCCGTACGTCTCGACGAGCCAGCGGCGGAAGTGTGCCGCGCAGTTGTCGCAGTAGCAGGCCGAGACCGGGACGCCGTACTCGTTGTGGACGTGCCACAGGGCGAGTGCGGGGTGCTCGGCATACCGGGTGGCGAGCTGTGTGGTGATGTTCGCGGCGGCCGACCGGTAGTGCGGGTTGCTGTGGCAGATGGCGCCGCGCGAGCCGAACTCGTAGCGGGTCCCGTCGGCGGCCACGGGCAGCGCCTCGGGATGCTCGCGGTAGAACCAGGCAGGCGGCGCGACGGTCGGTGTGCCGAGGTCGGCGCGTATCCCGTTCTCGTGCAGCAGGTCCAGCAACCGGTCGAGCCAGCCGAAGTCGTAGGTGCCCGGCGAGGGCTCAAGGAGCGCCCAGGAGAAGATGCCGACGCTGACCATGGTGACGCCGGCCTCGCGCATCAGCCGGACGTCCTCGTGCCAGACGGCCTCCGGCCACTGCTCGGGGTTGTAGTCCCCACCGAAGGCGAGCCCGGTGAGGCCCTTGGGGGTGGTCTCCGGCATGGATTGTCTCCCGGTAAATCGATCATTTGGGAACGTGCACACACAACGCCAGGGGCGTGAGGCCAACATAACCGCACAGCAACAACCATTGACAAGTGTCCGGGATGTTTCTCTACTGTGAACGCTCACAGAAGCATGGCAGGCCTCCGCAGCAGGCGGAGACCGCGGTCAGGGAGATACATCCATGCCACACACGAAGCTGCGCCGCCTCGTGACCATCTCGGTCGCCGTCACGCTCGGCGCCACCGCCCTCGCCGCCTGCGGGTCCTCGGACGACGACGACAGCAAGGCCGACTCGGGGCCGGTCTCGCTGACGTACTGGTCCTGGACACCGGGCATGGACAAGGTCGCCGCCCTGTGGAACGAGGGCCAGGGCAAGAAGGACCAGATCAAGGTCACGGTCAAGAAGCAGGCGTCCGGCGACACACTGGTCACCAAGATCCTCACGGCGCACAAGGCCAAGAAGGCCCCGGACCTGGTCCAGGCCGAATACCAGGCCCTGCCGACGCTGGTCAGCAATGACGTGCTCGCCGACATAGCCGGCGACGTGGACGGCGTGAAGGACAACTTCGCCGAGGGTGTCTGGCAGCAGACCACGCTGGGCTCGGACGCGGTGTACGCCATCCCGCAGGACTCCGGGCCGATGATGTTCTACTACCGCGAGGACCTGTTCAAGAAGTACGGCCTCGACGTTCCCGAGACGTGGGAGCAGTTCGCCGACACCGCCCGCGCACTGAAGAAGAAGGCGCCGGAGAAGGACCTGACCACCTTCTCCGCCAACGACTCCGGGCTCTTCGCCGGTCTCGCGCAGCAGGCCGGTGCCAAGTGGTGGACCACCGAGGGCGAGAAGTGGAAGGTCGGCATCGACGACGCGGCGTCGCGGAAGGTCGCCGACTTCTGGGGCTCTCTCGTCAAGGAGGGCGCGATCGACAATCAGCCGATGTACACGCCCGCCTGGAACAAGGCGCTGAACACCGGCAAGCAGATCGCCTGGGTCAGCGCGGTCTGGGCGCCGGGCACCCTCACCACCGCCGCGCCCGACACCAAGGGCAAGTGGGCGATGGCCCCGCTGCCGCAGTGGTCCCCCACCGAGAACGTCACGGGCAGCTGGGGCGGTTCGTCCACGGCCGTCACCACGGACTCCCAGCACAAGCCGGCCGCCGCGAAGTTCGCCGCCTGGCTGAACACGGACCCGAAGGCGCTGACCGCGCTCGCGAAGGAGGGCGGCATCTACCCGGCCGCCACGACCGCGCAGACCAGTGACGCCTTCGCCGAGCCGCCGGCGTACTTCTCGAACCAGCCGGACTTCTACACCCAGGCCGCCTCCATCGCGAAGAACACCGCACCCTCCGCGTGGGGTCCGAACGTGAACGTCGCGTACACCACGTTCCGGAACGCCTTCGGCTCGGCCGCCAAGAACAAGGCGGACTTCGGCGGAGCCCTGAAGAAGATGCAGGACGACACCGTCGCCGACCTCGAGAAGCAGGGCTTCGAGGTCGCGGAGTGACCAGCGCACGCCGGAACCGGAAGGCGTACGGGGTCAAAGGGGCCCCGTACGCCTTCCTTCTCCCCGCGACGATCCTGTTCGCCCTCTTCTTCGCGCTGCCCATCGGCTACGCCGTGTGGCTCAGCCTGCACAAGGTCCAGGTCAAGGGCCTGGGTCTCGGTTCGGGGGCGCGGACAGAAGTCTGGGCGGGGCTGGAGAACTACACCGACTCCCTCACCGACTCCGAGCTGCTCGACGGAGGGCTGCGCGTACTCGGATACGGCGCCATCGTGATCCCCGTGATGCTCGGGCTCGCCCTGCTCTTCGCGCTGATGCTCGACACCGACCGGGTCCGCCTCGCGCCGTTCACCCGGCTCGCGATCTTCCTGCCGTACGCCATTCCCGGTGTCGTCGCGGCGATGCTCTGGGGCTTCCTCTACCTGCCGGACGTCAGCCCCTTCTACTTCGTCCTCGACAAACTGGGCATGCCGCAACCGGATCTGCTGGACGGCGGGCCACTGTATGCCGCGCTGTCCAACATCGCGGTGTGGGGCGGCACCGGCTTCAACATGATCGTCATCTACACCTCGCTGCAGTCCATCCCTGCCGAGGTGTACGAGGCGGCGAAGCTGGACGGCGCCACCCCGCTGCAGATCGCGCTCCGGATCAAGATCCCGATGGTGGCGCCCTCGCTGGTGCTCACCTTCTTCTTCTCGATCATCGCGACGCTCCAGGTGTTCAGCGAGCCGACCACGCTCAAGCCCCTCACCAACTCCGTTCCCACGACCTGGAGCCCGCTGATGAAGGTGTACGAGGACGCCTTCGGCAGGGGTGACATCTACTCCGCCGCGGCGACCGCGGTGATCATCGCCCTCGTCACGCTGCTCCTGTCCTTCGGCTTCCTGCGAGCCGCGAACTCCAGTAACAAGCAGGAGGCAGCACGATGAGTTCTCTTGCCGTCCGCAAGGCGGCCCCCGCCGCCGGCACGACGCCCGGCACCGCCCAGGGGCCGCCGCTGCGCCGCCGCGTCGCCTTCGTCCCGACGGTGACCCTGCTGCTCGGCGCGGTCTACTGTCTGCTGCCGGTGGCGTGGGTGGTGATCGCGGCGACCAAGTCGGGCAGCGAGCTGTTCTCGACGTTCACGTTCCTGCCGGGCACGGGCTTCACCCAGAACGTCTCGGACCTCAACGCCTACCGGGACGGCGTGTACTGGAAGTGGATGGGCAACTCCGCCCTCTACGCCGGCCTCGGCGCCCTTCTGTCGACGGCCGTCTCGGCGTTCAGCGGCTACGCCCTCGCGATCTACCGCTTCCGCGGCCGTGAGACCGTCTTCAACATCCTGATGGCGGGCGTGCTGATGCCGCCGGTGATCCTCGCGATCCCGCAGTACCTCCTCATGGCCAAGGCCGACCTCACGGATTCGTACGCGTCCGTGCTGCTGCCGCTGGTCCTGTCCCCGTACGGCGTGTACCTCGCGCGGATCTACTCGGCCGCCGCCGTGCCCACCGACGTCGTCGAGGCGGGGCGGATGGACGGCGCGAGCGAGCTGCGGATCTTCACCCGGATCGCGCTGCCGATGATGGTGCCCGGTCTGGTGACGGTCTTCCTGTTCCAGTTCGTGGCGGTGTGGAACAACTTCCTGCTGCCCTACATCATGCTCAGCGACGACGAGAAGTTCCCGATCACCCTGGGTCTGTTCACGCTCCTCGAACAGGGCTCCAACACCCCGGCCCTCTACACCCTGGTGATCACCGGCGCGCTGCTCGCGGTCATCCCGCTCGTCGCGCTCTTCCTGGTCATCCAGCGGTTCTGGAGCCTTGATCTGCTGTCGGGAGCCGTAAAGTCGTGACCATGAGCCAATCGGGGGGCCGGCGCCGACCGCCGACGATTCACGATGTCGCGCGCGAGGCGGGAGTCTCACGAGGGACCGTGTCACGTGTCCTCAACGGCGGCCACTATGTGAGCCCCGGCGCGCAGGAGGCGGTCAACGCCGCCATCCGCAGGACGGGTTACGTCGTGAACCGGCACGCCCGCTCGCTGATCACCGGACGTTCGGACTCGATCGGCTTCCTGCTGACGGAGCCTCAGGAGCGGTTTTTCGAGGACCCCAACTTCAATGTCCTGCTGCGCGGTTGTACGCAGGCACTCGCGGCGCACGACATCCCGCTGCTGCTGATGCTGGCGGGCACCGACGACGAGCGGCGTCGTATCACTCGGTACATCACGGCGGGCCACGTCGACGGGGTGCTGCTGGTCTCCAGCCACTCCGGCGACCCGGTCGCCGAGCAGCTGCGCGACGCCGGTGTGCCGCTCGTCATGTGCGGCAAGCCCATCGGCGTCGGCTCCAAAGTGAGTTACGTGGCCGCGGACGACCGGGACGGCGCCCGCGACATGGTGCGCCATCTGGTGTCGCTCGGCCGGCGTCGCGTGGGTATGGTGACCGGCCCGCTGGACACCCCTGGCGGCGTCGAGCGGCTGGCCGGCTACCGGGAGGTGCTCACCGAGGCGGGCATCGAGCTGGACGAACGCCTCGTCGCGTCCGGCGACTACAGCCGCGCCAGCGGCGAGGCGGGCGCCGAGCTTCTGCTGGAGCGGGCACCGGACATGGACGCGGTCTTCGTGGCCTCCGACCTGATGGCGCAGGGCGTGCTGAGCGCGCTGCACCGGGCGGGCCGGAGCGTTCCCGAGGACGTCGCGGTGGGCGGCTTCGACGACTCCTCCGCGGCGGTCGCGTCGAGCCCCGAACTCACCACGATCCGCCAGCCGTACGACCGCATCAGTTCCGAGATGGTGCGGGTGCTGCTCGCTCAGATCGGCGGAGAGGATCCGGCGGCGGTGATCCTGCCGACGGAGCTGGTCAAGCGTCAGTCGACCTGACGCGAAGGCGGCAGGCGCCGGCGAGCTGGTCACGCAGCGCGCGTTGTCCGGCATCGACCCGACCAGCCCGTGCCAGAGGGGCCAGCGATCGCCGACCGGGCACTGCCGGGCGTTGTTCCACGTGTGCGGGGCGGCGCACGGTAACCTGAGGTGTAGCGGTGTTCTTGTGCGCCGCGCGGCGGTGGGGCTCGCCGTACCCGAACCGCGGCAATGCTGCCGCCAACAGTCCCTACCCGTGAAGAACCCTGTCCGCGCACGCGCACAGGGCACCACGTGTAGGGAGAGGCATGCGTTCGGACGAGACCGGGCTGTCGACAGCGGCAGAGCCCACCGACCCCGATATCGACCTGACGGACGCCGGACAGCGCCAAGAACTGCGGCGTACGCACTACGGCGTCCTGCTGGTGATCGCGTGCGGCGGGGCGCTGGGAGCCCTCGCCCGCTTCGGCGCCGCCCAGGCATGGCCGACCCCGGCCAACAGCTTCCCCTTCACCACTCTGGCGGTGAACGCCGCCGGGTGCCTGGTGATCGGTGTCTTCCTCGTCGCCGTCACCGAGATCTTCTCCGCCCATCCCCTGCTGCGCCCGTTCTTCGGGACCGGGGTGCTGGGCGGCTTCACCACGTTTTCCACCTACTGCGTGGACATCGAGCGCCTCGTCACCGGCGGCCGGGCCGGGATCGCGCTCATCTATCTGGCGGCAACAGCCGTAGCCGCGGTGGCCGCGGTGACCCTGGGCGCGTGGAGCACGCGCCGCATCCTGGCGAAGTGGAGCCAATCATGAGCTGGAATACACAGGCGGCGCTGCGGCTGACCGTCCTGGTCGATGACACCGACCTCTGGCACCACAAGCCCGTGTGCAGCGAGATCGTCCACCGGGCCCATGCCGCCGGACTCTCCGGCGCCTCCGTCTTCCACGGCATGGAAGGCTTCGGCGGCCGTCAGATCGTCCACACCGCCCGCCTGCTGTCCATGGCCGACGACCTGCCCGTCGCCGTGATCATCGTCGATACCGAGGAACGCATCCAGGCGTTCGTCCCACAGCTGGAGGAGATGAACGTCGAGGGCCTGATCACCCTGGAACCCGTCCAGGTCGTCCACTTCGACGGCGCGCACCGGGCGGACCGGGCGGACCGGGCGGACCGGTGAGCGATTTCCTGCTGGTAGCCATCGGCGGCGCGGTCGGCGCCCCCTTGCGCTACCTCACCGACCGGGCCGTCCAAGCCCGCCACGACACCGTCTTCCCCTGGGGCACCTTCACCGTCAACGTCGTCGGCTCCCTCATCCTGGGCGTCCTCACCGGCGCCGCCCTGTCCGGCACCGCCGGACACACCGTGCGACTGCTGCTCGGCACTGGACTGTGCGGGGCACTGACCACGTACTCGACGTTCTCCTACGAGACGCTGCGCCTGGCCGAGAGCGGCGCGAAGTTCTTCGCCGCCGCCAACGTCGCCGCCTCCATTGTCGCCGGCCTCGGCGCGGTCTTCGTCGGCTCCGCCCTCGCCGAGGCGCTGTTCGCATGACCCCAACCGGCACCCTGGAGACAACCGGCGGGCGGCGCGGTCCGGGCATGGGCGCATGGCGGTTCGTCATCGCGTTCGGCACCGTCAGCCTGCTCGCGGACTTCGTCTACGAAGGCGCCCGCTCCATCACCGGCCCCCTTCTGGCCCACCTCGGCGCCGCCGCAGCCGTCGTCGGCATCGTCACCGGCATCGGAGAAGCCGCCGCCCTCGTCCTGCGCCTGGGATCGGGACCGCTCGCCGTCGCCGGCGTCCTGGCCCCGCGCACATGTGTGGCCTGCACGGATGCCCTGTACACAGACGCCTGTACACTGAATGACTGCGAAGGGGAGTAGCCCTGCGAACCGGTCGTCGACACGCTGGAGCCCTCGGGTTCCCGGTGGCCGGGCCCCTGTGATCACACGGGTGGGCGAGACCTTCGGCCAGGCATTGCCGTGCCCGCGATCCCGCGGCGCACCCGTCATGCCGGGCCGATCGGTTCTCCCGTCGCCCCTGTCGAGGGCGCTTCGCGAAGTTCCGGGGGCCCGGTCCTACAGAAAGCCACCGGAATGCATCTCGACCCTCTGGCGATCCTCACCGCCTTCGGGCTGATCTTCCTCGCCGAGCTGCCGGACAAGACGATGTTCGCGTCGCTGGCCATGGGCACCCGAATGCGACCCCTCTACGTGTGGTTCGGTACGTCCACCGCGTTCGTCGTCCATGTCGCGATCGCCGTCGGCGCCGGAAGCCTCATCGGCCTGCTGCCCGACTGGACCGTCAAGTCGGTCTCGGCCGCACTCTTCGCGTTCGGCGCGTTCATGCTGCTGCGCGGGAGCGGGGACGACGACGAGGAGGATGCCGGCGGCCGGACCGTCACCGGATTCTGGCCCGTCTACACGACCGCGTTCATGGCCGTCTTCATCAGCGAGTGGGGCGATCTGACGCAGATCACGACCGCCAACCTCGCGGCCACGAACGGGATCGCCTCCGTGGCCGTCGGTTCCGCCGCGGCTCTCATGTCGGTCTCCGCGCTCGCGCTGCTGGCCGGACGTTTCATCGCCAAACGCGTGCCGCTGAAGACCGTGCAACGGATCGGCGGGATCTGCATGCTCGGCCTCGCCGTCTGGTCGGTGGTGGAGATCTTCGTGGGCTGACGGCCCTCTCCGGACGACGACCGGCCCGTACGGCTGGTCCGTACGACTGGTCCGTACGACTGGTCCGTACGACCGTTGACGTGGTTCCACCGGTCCGTACGACTGGTCAGGATCGGAGAAGCGGGTTCACGGCACGCGGTCGTAGCGTGATTGCACCGGCGAGAAACCGGTGGGAACCGGCGAACGGTCGCCGGTGGAACCGCGTCAATGGAGGAGCCCGTCATGTCCGAAGGCCTCAAGACCATCACCTATCCCGTCAAGGACCTGGCCCGTGCCAAGGCGCTGTTCGGCGCGCTCCTGGGAGTTGAGCCGTACGCGGACGAGACGTACTACGTGGGCTTCCGGGCGCCGGGACAGCCGGAGGTCGGGCTCGACCCGAACGGTCACGCCAAGGGTCTGACCGGGCCGGTCCCCTACTGGTATGTCGGCGACATCAGGGCGATCCTGGCCGATCTCGTCGGCGCGGGCGCCGAGGTGGTCCAGGACGTCCAGGACGTCGGCGGCGGCACGCTGATCGCGTCCGTGAAGGACGCGGACGGCAACGCCGTCGGACTCGTCCAGGAAGCCCCCTGAGCGAGGTGCCCGACTGCATGCAACTGCAATAGTTGCCAGCTCAACGAGCGGCCTTCTCTCTGTTACCGTGCCGACATGGCAGCAGAGAAGGCCGCTCCTCGTCTTGAGGACCGGTGGCGGGACATTCTGTCGGTGTACGCGCGCACCATGTGCGAGATCGACCGCTCACTGCATCCGCACGGCCTGTGCGCCAGTGATTTCGAGGTGCTCGACATCCTCGCGTCGAACCCGAACCCGAACCCGAACACGGATGCGGATGCGGATGCGGATGCGGATGCGGATGCGCACACGGGCACGGGCGCGGGCACAGGCACGAAGGCGGGTCCGGCCTCGGCCGGGCCGTGCCGGGTGCAGAACATCGCCGACCGGGTCCATCTGAGCCAGAGCGCCCTGTCCCGCCTCATCGGCCGTCTGGAGAAGGAGGGCCTGGTGGAGCGGAGCATGTGCCAGGAGGACCGCCGCGGGGTGTGGGTCGTCCTCACCGAGAAGGGCCGCGACCTGCACACCGAGGTACGCCCCCTGCAGCGAACCGTCCTGGCCCGCATGCTGACCGACGCCGACAGGCTCTGAGTCACCCAGCCGGGCGCAGCAGGTCCCGTACGGCCTCGAAGGCCGCCGCGACCGTCGCCGGGTCGGCGCCCTGCCGGGCCAGCGCGCTCATCGGGATCGGGGTGACCGACGGCAGTCCGCCGTACGGGCTCAGCCCGTCCGGAGCGGGCCCGACGGCGGCGAGGAGGGCCACGCCGACGCCCGTGCGCGCCACGTCGAGGACCCCCGCGAGATAACCGGCGTCGCCGACCACCGTGGCCGCGACACCGTGTGCGGCGAGGGTCGAGATGGCCCGGCGGCGGATCGCGCACGGGTCCTCGATGGCGACCAGCGGCACCGGGTCGGGTGCGGCCGGCGGCGCCCAGCCGGGAGTGGCGTGCCAGGTCAGCGGGAGGCCGCCGACCGGAGTCCCCTCGGTGGCGGCCGCCTCGGTCACGTACACCGCGACATCCACGCTGCCGCGTTCCACGGCCTCCACCAGCCGGGCCGAGCGGTCGATGCGGAAGCGCACCCGGCAGCCGGGCCGCACCCCCTGGACGGCCGCGGTCAGGCGGGGCAGGAACTGGTCGGCGGCGTGCTCGGTGGACCCGATGGTGACGGTGTCGCCCTCGGTGTCGAGCAGGACCCGTACGGCCTCGTCGTGGACGGCGAGGATGCGGCGGGCCTGCTCCACGAGGAGCCGGCCCGCCGGGGTGAACCGGGTGCCGCGGCCCTCGCGCTCGACGACGGAATGCCCCAGTGTCTTCTCCAGCCTGCGCACATGCTGGCTGACCGCGGACTGGCTCAGGGCGAGGGAATGGGCCGCGCGGTGGAATCCTCCGCAGTCGGCTATCGCGGTCAGGCTGCGCAGGGCCACGATGTCCAGGACAGGTTGGGGCATACACCGACCGTAGCCCGTCTCCCGGACCGATCGCGATCGCTGATCGATTTCGATGCGGAATCGTCGTTGGACGTGACGCGTCGCGGCCGGTCATGATGAGCGCATGGTTCCCACGACCGCTTCCGCTGCCCTTCTGACGCAGCGCCGAGTCATTGACTTCGGCGTGGCGTGCAGCGCGCGCTGTCGTTGATTCCCCGCCGGTCCCCGGCGTTCCCGGCGTTCCCGCCCGGCCTGTGCTGATCACGTCTCCCCTGTCCTGACACGTGTCGGCGGCCGTCCACGGTCTCCTCGCTTCCCTTTCCCCTGTCTCCCTCTGTCTCCCCCTGTCTTTCCTTGACCTTTCCCTGCCCTGAAACGGGAGTTGCTTCCTCATGCCCTCCACCCCGTCCCCCTCCTGGGACGAACCCGAAGGTCTCGCCGCTCGCGGCACGCTGATCGTGCTGGCCGGCCGGGGCGAACACGGTGGCGTGTACGAACGGTTCGGCCGCCGTCTCGCCTTCGACGCCTACCGCGTGCGCGCCCTCGGTGATGCCACCGCCGATCCGTCCGTGCTCGACGAGGCGGCGGGGCTCCTCGCCGACGAGTCACTGCCCGGCCCGAAGGTCCTGGTCGGCTCGGACACGGGTGCCCGGTACGCCGCCGATCTGGCCGCCGAACAGCCCCCGGGAATCGACGCGCTGATCCTGGCCGGCCTGCCCACCGGGCCCTGGGCATCGGGGAGTTGGGAGGACGAGGCCGAGGCACGCACCGGCTGCCCCACCCACCAGGGGCGCCTCACGAACGATCCGGGCTTCCGGCGCGGCGCACTGGACGAGACCCCCGAGCTGCCGGAGGTGCGGCTCGATCTCGTGCGGGTCCCGGTGCTGGCCCTGCACGGCGCCGACGACGCGGTGAGTCCGCTCGACCGTGCGCTGAGCGCGTACGAGGGGCATGACGGTGTACGGACCGTGACCTTCAGGGGCGGGCGGCACGACGTGCTCAACGACGCGCTGCACCGCACCGCCGCCGCCACCGTCGTGCTCTTCCTCGAACGGCTGCGCCTCTCCCCCGAGCTGCCCGCGATCGCGGAGGGCGCCGTATGAGCGCGCGGGTGACGACGACCGTCGCCGAGCTGCGCGAGCGGCTCGGCTCCGCGCGGCCGCCCGTCGTGCTCGACGTCCGCTGGGCGCTGGGTGACCCGCACGGCCGGGACCACTACACGGCCGCCCACATCCCGGGCGCGGTGTACGTCGACCTGGACCGTGAGCTGGCCGGTCCGCCGAGCCCCGAGGGCGGCCGCCATCCACTGCCCGACCTCGCGGACCTGCAGACTGCGGCGCGGAACTGGGGCCTCGAAGAGGGACGGCCGGTCGTCGTGTACGACGACCTGGGCAATACGGCCGCGGCCCGCGCCTGGTGGCTGCTGCGCTGGGCGGCGGTGCCCGACGTGACCCTGCTCGACGGGGCGTTGGGCGCGTGGCGGTCGGCAGGGCTGCCGCTGGAGTCGGGGCCGGGCGCGGCCGAGCCGGGTGACGTCGTCCTCCGGCCGAACGGACTACCGGTCACGGACGCGGACGGGGCGGCCCGACTGGCCGTCACGGGGCTGCTGCTGGACGCCCGCGCCGGGGAGCGCTATCGCGGCGAGCACGAGCCGGTCGACCCCCGCGCGGGCCACATCCCGGGCGCGGTCTCCGCGCCGACCGGCGAGAACCTTGCGGCCGACGGAACGTTCCTGCCACCCGAAGCGCTGCGCGCACGGTTCGAGGACCGGGGCGCGGGTGACGCGACCGGGATCGGCGTGTACTGCGGGTCCGGTGTCACCGCGGCCCACCAGATCGCCGCCCTGGCGATCGCCGGTTTCGACGCGACGCTCTTCCCCGGCTCCTGGTCCGCCTGGTCCGCCGATCCCGCCCGCCCCGCCGCGACCGGCCCTCTGCCGGCCTGAGCCGCCCCC
This sequence comes from Streptomyces sp. NPDC048484, assembly GCF_040651415.1. Lineage (NCBI taxonomy): Bacteria > Bacillati > Actinomycetota > Actinomycetes > Kitasatosporales > Streptomycetaceae > Streptomyces > Streptomyces sp. NPDC048484. The sequence goes on along the minus strand of NZ_JBEZJY010000047.1, from coordinate 30,356 downwards.
ACCCTCCCCTGCCGCTGAGAGGAATTCCGCCATGCCGACGAAACAGATCGGGGTGACAGCCCCGGTTCTGGAGAAGCCCGACCCGCCCGCCACGCCCGCGCCCGCCCGCGTCACCATCCGCGGTACGGACCGGCTCCCCCGGCGCCGGCTGTCCGTCCCGCGTTCCCTGCGCCGGGCCGCCGGACCGGTCGGGCTGGTCCTGCTGTGGTTCCTCGGCTCCGCCACCGGTGTGCTCCCCGAATCCGTGCTCGCCTCGCCCGTGGACGTCGTACGCCAGGCCGTCGAGCTGACGAGGACCGGCGAACTGCTCGACGCCATCGCCGCGTCGGGGCGTCGGGCCGCGACCGGCTTCCTCATCGGTGGGACGGTCGCGCTGTCGCTGTCCCTGCTGGCCGGGCTGTTCCGGCTGGGCGAGGACGTCATCGACTCCTCGATGGGCATGTTCCGGGCCATCCCGTGGGTCGGTCTGATCCCGCTGTTCATCGTCTGGTTCGGCATCGAGGAGACCCCGAAGATCGCGCTGGTGGCCCTCGGCGTGACCTACCCGCTGTACTTCAACATCTACGGCGGTATCCGCTCCACCGACGCCCAACTCGTCGAGGCCGCACGGATGATGGGCCTCGGCAGGATCGGCCTGATCCGGTACGTCATCCTGCCGAGCGCGCTGCCCGGTGCCCTCGTGGGACTCCGGTACGCCCTGTCCACCGCCTGGCTGGCCCTCGTCTTCGCCGAGCAGATCAACGCCGACGCCGGACTCGGCTACCTGATGAGCAACGCCCAGCAGTACTTCCGTACGGACATCATCGTGCTGTGCCTCGCCGTGTACGCGCTGCTCGGCCTCGCCTGCGACTTCGCCGTACGGGTTCTCTCCCGCCGCCTGCTGAGCTGGCGGGCCTCCTTCGACGGTGAGGCGTGACCATGACGGCGAACACCGCGACCACGGCCGCGACGACGACAGCCAACAGTGTCGAGATCCGCGGGCTGTCCCGCGCCTTCGACGGCAACACCGTGCTGCACGACCTCGATCTCGACATCCGCGAGGGCGAGTTCGTGGCCCTGCTCGGCCACAGCGGCTGCGGCAAGTCGACGCTGCTGCGCATCCTGGCGGGACTCGACGAGGAGATCGGCGGCGAGGTGACCGTGCCAGCCCGGCGCAGCGCCGCGTTCCAGTCCCCGCGGCTGCTGCCCTGGCTGAAGGTGTGGCGCAACGTCGTCCTCGGACTGCCGGGACGACCCGACCGCGCACGCGCCGAGAAGGCACTGGACGAGGTCGGCATCGCCGAGCGGGCCACCGTCTGGCCCAAGACGCTCTCCGGCGGGCAGGCCCAGCGGGTCTCGCTGGCCCGTGCTCTCGTCCGCGAGCCCGAACTGCTGCTCCTGGACGAGCCGTTCGGGGCGCTGGACGCGCTGACGCGGGGCAGGGTGCAGCAGCTCGTCGCCGAGCTGTGGAAGCGGCACGGCTGCGCAATCCTCCTGGTCACGCACGACGTGGAGGAGGCGCTGCTGCTCGCCGACCGGGTCCTGGTGATGGACGAGGGGCGCATCGCCCACGAGGTCACCGTCGAGCTGCCCCGCCCCCGTGACCTGACCGCGCCCGAGTTCGTGACCCTGCGCGCCCGCCTGCTCGGCTGGCTCGGCGTCACGCACACCGGCGCTTTTGACGACCCCGACTCCCGTACCCCCGAAGGGACTTCCACGTGAAGCGCACCATGTTCCGTACCCTCTCCGCCGCCCTCGGACTGGGCGCGCTGCTGACGGTGACGGGCTGCGGAGGGGACTCCACCGCGGACACGGCCGGCGGCTCCTCGGACGTCACACTGACCATCGGCGACCAGGCCAAGACCCTCCAGACGATCCTCGCCGCCTCCGGGGCCCTCAAGGGCGCCGACTACAAGGTGAAGTGGGCCGAGTTCGAGGGCGCGGCCCCGCTCTTCCAGGCCGTGCAGGCGGGCGCCGCGGACACGACGTACTCCGCGGACCTGCCCGCGCTCCAGGCGCTCAGCGGCGGGGTGCGGTTCAAGAACGTGGCGGCCCTGAAGAACGACGGGCGCCACACCGGGATCGTCGTCCGCAAGGGCTCGAGCGTGAAGAGCGTCAAGGACCTCAAGGGCAAGAAGGTCGTGGTGTCCTCCGCGAAGGGCAGCATCTCCGAGTACCTGCTCGCCAACGTGCTCCGGCAGAACGGCCTCAAGTACTCCGACGTGAAGGTGCAGTACCTGCTGCCGACCGACGCACAGGCCGCCTTCTCCTCCGGGAAGATCGAAGCCTGGGCGACGTTCGGGGTCTACCAGGCGGTCGGCCTCCAGCAGGGCGGCCGGCTGCTCGTGAACGGCGCCGACGGGCGGATCAGCGGCTACGGGTTCATCGGGGCCTCCGAGAAGGCCCTGGCCGACAAGTCGAAGAAGGCCGCGCTCGGCGACTTCCTCAAGCGGCTCGGTACGGCCCTGAAGTGGACCACCACCCATCAGGACGAGTACGCCGACAGCATCGTGCGGCGCAACGGCGCCGACCCCGCGATCGCGAAGACCCTCGCCTCGGCCGCGTACAGCAAGGTGCTGCCGGTCTCGTCCGAGGTGAACGGGACCGTCCAGGGCGTGGCCGACCTGATGCACGGCATCGGCGTCCTCGACCCGAACGTCGACGTGGCGAAGTCCGCCGACGCCTCCGTTCTCAAGTAACCGCTGACGCGCCCTCACCCGGCTTTCCCACCATAGGAGTTCACCATGCCTGTCGAGTTCATCAGCGCCGTGCACACCGACGCCGGGGCATCCGGTCCGGCCGCCGCGAGCCGTACCGGCCTCGATGTCGACCACCTGCGCAGGTACGCCCGCGCGTTGGACGACGGAGGCTTCGACCACACCCTGGTCGCCTACCACTCGGCCTCGCCGGACGCCTTCCAGGTCGCCCAGTTCGTGGCCACGCACACCGAGCGGGTCAGCCCGATCCTGGCGCACCGGCCCGGCGTCATCTTCCCGACGCACGCGGCCCGCGCCCTCGCGACCCTCGACCGGATCAGCGACGGGCGGCTCACGCTGCACGTCATCTCCGGAGGCAGCGACGAGGAGCAGCACCGCGAGGGCGACTACCTCGACAAGAGGGAACGCTACGAGCGGTCGGACGAATACATCCAGATCCTGCGGAACGTGTGGCAGGCCGACGGGCCCGTGTCGCACGAGGGCAAGTACTTCCGGTTCGAGGGCTACTACTCGGACGTGAAGCCGGTGAACGGCCTGGTCCCGATCTCGGTGGGCGGGTCGTCGCAGGACGCGTACCGGGTGGGCGGGCAGCAGGGCGACATCTTCGGTCTGTGGGGCGAGCCGCTCAAGGAGACGGCCGAGCAGATCGCCGCCGTGAACGCGGTCGCGGACGCCGCCGGCCGCCCCCGCCCCCGTATCTGGGTGTCGTTCCGCCCGATCATCGCGCCCACCGACGAACTCGCCTGGGAGAAGGCGCACCGCACCCTGGGCGTGCTGCAGGACCAGGCGAGGAACACGGAGCTGCTGCGCCACTACAAGACGAGCGGACGCCCCGCCAACGTCGGTTCGCAGCGTCTGCTCGACATCGCCGAGCGGGGCGAGGTGCACGACCGCTGCCTGTGGACGGCCCCGGCGGTCGCCACCAACGCGGCGGGCGCCTCGACCGCGCTGGTCGGTTCCCCGGAGACGGTCGCGAAGGCACTGCTCGACTACGTGGACATCGGCTGCGACCTGCTGTCGATCCGCGGCTACGACCCGCTCAACGACGCCATCGACTACGGCCGTCACGTCCTGCCACTGGTCCGGCAGGAACTCGCCCACCGGGCCGCGACCGACCGGGCCGCCTGAATCTCCCGCGCCTCCTCCCCCTCTCCCCTACCTCGCCCGTTCCCCGTCCCCCGTCCCTCGTCTGATTGATTCCTCTCATGGAGACTCCGTGTTCCGTCGCACCCTGCTCACGTCCACCACCGCGCTCGCCCTGCTGCTGCCGTTCGCCACAGCCTGCGGAGGTGAGGCGGGCGCCGAGTCCTCGTCCTCCTCCGACCTCTCCTCGGTGACGCTGGCCGTCGGCGCCACCGGCTGGAAGAACGAGGAGGCCGTGCTCAAGTTCGCCGGCCTCGACGACACCCCGTACAACGTGAAGTGGAGCCTGTTCCAGGGCGGCGACCAGCAGCTCCAGGCCGTCCGGGCCGGAGCCCTCGACCTGGCCTCCTCCAGCGAGATCCCGCCGGTCTTCGCCGCCGCCGACGGCAGGCCCAACTTCAAGGTCGTCGCCGTCCAGCGCGGCACGACCCTCAACCAGGAGATCATCGCCCCCAAGGGCTCCGAGGTGACGGGCATCGCGGGTCTGAAGGGCAAGAAGGTCGGTTACGTCCAGAACACCACCGCCCACTACTTCCTGTACGAGCTGCTGAAGCGGGCCGGCCTGAACTGGTCGGACGTCGACGCCAAGCCGCTCCTTCCCAACGACGGGCTCGCGGCGCTGAACGGCGGCGGCATCGACGCCTTCGCCTCCTACGGCACCTCGGTCATCACCGCCCATCAGCGGGGCGCCGTCACGGTCGGCTCCGCCAAGGACGTCCTCTCCGGCAACTTCCTCTGGTCAGCCCGCGACAGCGTGCTGAAGAGCCCCGCCCAGCGGGCCGCCGCGGCCGATCTGATCGCCCGGATCACCAAGGGGTACGCGTACATCCGCGACGGCCGGCAGCGCGAGTTCGCCGAGGTCGTCGCCCAGGCCACGCACCAGCCCCTGGCCCAGGCCGAGAAGGACTTCCGCGACGCCCAGGCACAGCGCCCGACCAAGGCCAGGACGGTCGGCGACGACAGCATCGCCTCGCAGCAGAAGGTCGCCGACGCCTTCACCGATCTGGGCGCCCTGAAGGGGAAGCTGGACGTGAAGTCCTTCTGGAGCCACGCACTCGACACCGATCTGGAGAAGGCCCTGTGACCTCGGACGTGACCCCGCCCCCGGAGGCGGACGTGACCCCGCGCACGCACGCGGACGTGACCGCACGCCTCGCCGAACTCGCCGGGGGATACGACCGGTCGGGTGCCTTTCCCGCCGAGTCGATCCGGGCGGTGCACGAGGCCGGGCTGCTCACCGCGACCGTCGGCGAGCGGTACGGCGGCCCGGGGGCGCGGGTCCGGGACACCGCCCGCATCCTCCACACGCTCGGCCGGGGCGACCCGTCCGTCGCCCTGATCACGGCGATGACGCTCAACACCCACGCCCGCGAGGCCGTACAGCCGCTGTGGCCCGAGGAGCTGTACGCGCGGGTGCTCAAGGAGTCCCAGGGACGGCCCGTTCTCGTCAACCACGCGCGCGTGGAGCCCGATCTGGGATCCCCTGCGCGGGGCGGACTGCCCGCCACGGTCGCCCGGCGCACCGCGGACGGCTGGGCGATCAGCGGGCACAAGCGGTTCGTGACGGGCGCGGACGGGCTCGACTGGTTCCTGGTGTGGGCGAGCACCGACGAGCCGCACGCGCGCGTGGGCACGTTCCTGGTGCCCGGCGGCTCGCCCGGCATCGAGATCACCGCCCGGTGGGACCAGCTGGGGCTGCGGGCCAGCGGCAGCCACGACGTGGCGTTCCGGGACGTGGAGGTCCCGTACGAGCACGTCGTCGGGCTCGGTCCGTACGGGCCCGCGAGCGAACAGGACAACCGGGCCGGAGCCTCCCTCCATCTGCCGCTCGCCGCCCTCTACCTGGGGGTCGCGCGGGCGGCGCAGGCCTTCTTCCACACCTTCGCGCATGAGCGTGTGCCCGCCAATCTCGGTCACCCGGTGGCCCGTACGGAACGCTTCCGGCGGACGGCCGGCGAGATCGAGGTGCTCCTCACCACCGCCGAGCAGCTCGTCCTCGGCGGTGCCACCCGGGTGGACGGCGACGACTCCTCGTACACCCCGGAGCAGGCCCTCGGCGCGCGCGTGCTGGCCGACCGGCACGCCGTACGGGCCGTGGAGCTGGCCGTGCGGCTGCTCGGCAATCCGGGGCTGGCCCGCGGCAACCCACTGGAGCGGCACTTCCGCGACATCCAGTGCGCGCCCGTGCACGCCCCCCAGGAGGACATCTCCCTGCTCGCCATCGGAACGAAGGCACTCGACCTGTGACCACCACATCCGCCCCTGCGTCCACGAAGGCCGCCGAGCTGCTCGGACTGCTGGCCCGCGATCTCGCCCCCGACCGGCTGGCCACCGATCCGCGCACGCTGGCCGCGCACGCCACCGACCGTTCCGGCGCACGGTCCGACGGCAGCCCCCTGGCGGTCGTCCACGCCCGGCGCACCGAGGACGTGACCGTCACCCTGCGGCACGCGCACGCCCTGGGTGTGCCGGTCGTGCCGCGTGGCGCGGGCACCGGTCTGTCGGGCGGGGCGACCGCGGGCGAGGGCGTGCTCGTCCTCGACCTGTCCGGGATGAACCGCGTCCTCGAACTGTCGGCGGACGATCAGCTCGCGGTCGTCGAACCGGGCGTCGTCACGGCCGAGTTGGACCGGGCGGCCGGCGCGCACGGTCTGCGGTACGCGCCCGACCCGGCGAGCGCGGCCCTGTCGACGATCGGCGGGAACATCGCGACCAACGCGGGAGGCCTGCGCTGTGCCAAGTACGGCGTGACGCGGGACAGCGTCCTCGGTCTGGAGGCGGTCCTCGCGGACGGCACGGTGATCAGGACCGGTCGCCGCACGGTGAAGGGCGTCACCGGTTACGACCTGACCGCGCTGCTCACCGGATCGGAGGGCACCCTGGCGGTGATCACCTCGGCGACGCTGCGGCTGCGGCCCGTCCCCTTGGCGACGGCCACGCTCGCCGCGTACTTCCCGTCCTTCGAGGCGGCCGCCGAGGCGTCGTACGCGATCGGCCGGGCCGGGGTCGAACCCGCGCTCGCGGAGCTGGTCGACGGTCCGGTGCTGGGCGCCATCGACCCCGGACTGCGCGAGCGGGGCGCGGCGTTGCTGGTCGTGCAGTGCGACGGCGCGGGCGCTGCCGTCGAGGCGCAGGCGGTCGCCCGGGTGATCGCCCCGAAGGCGGCGACGGTCGAGGTGACCGACGATCCCGCCGAGGCCGAGTCGCTGCTGGCGGCCCGTCGGCAGGCCCTGCCCGCCCTCGAACGGCTCGGGCGGCCGCTGATCGAGGACATCGTGGTGCCGCGCTCGCGGCTCGCGGAGGCGGCCCGCGAGATCCGGGCCATCTCCGCGCGCCATGACGTGCCGGTCTTCACCATCGCGCACGCGGCCGACGGGAACCTTCACCCGATCATCGTCGTGGACCCCGCCCTGGACCGGCTTCCGGAGGCCGCCTGGGAGGCGGCCGGTGAGATCTTCGCGCTGGCGCTGCGGCTGGGCGGCACGCTCACGGGGGAACACGGCGTGGGGGTGCTCAAGCGGCAGTGGGTCGCGGACGAGCTGGGCCCCGCGTCCCACGCGTTGCAGCGGCGGCTGAAGGAGGCGTTCGATCCGCGGGGGATCCTCAACCCTGGCAAGAGCCTCTGACCTTCGTCCGGTCCGGTCCGGTCCGGGCGAGGGAGCGGGAGCGGGCCGGGGCGCGGGAGAGGAAGGCAGCCCGCGCCCCAGGGCCCGGCCGCTCCCCTCCGTCATGCGGCCGGGCCCGGTCCCGTCCGCGCCCGCCGGTCTCAGGCGCGGGACGCCAGCAGACTGCGTACGCCCTGGGAGTCGAGCGTCAGCCCGTGCGGCGTACTGGCGTCGATGGTCAGCGAGAGATCACTGGCAGGCCACTGCGCGGCGAGCGTCCCCAGGGGTACGAGGCGGTAGCGCGACACGGACGGCAGCAGCTCGGCCATGGTCACTTCCGAGGTGAACACCGGGACCAGGGGGTCCGCCCCCGGCTGTTCGAGGACGGGCAGCGCCACGACCGAGGGGTCGGCCGCGGCGTCGTCGTCGGCGTCGTCGGGCACCGGGACCAGCACGTCACTACCGGCCAGCGTGTCCAGCGCGGCGCCGTCCTCGGCGTTCTCGGCCAGGGCGCTCAGCGCGCGCTGGGCCTCCACCGTGGCGCTGTCGTTCGAGGAAATCTCCATGGCACATCCAGACGTAGTGGCGAAAACAGGCCGCCCGTGTCGGTCTCCGACTCGGGCGCGGCTGATTGCGTACCCGTCATGCGGTGCGCCATGCCCACTCCACACACTCCACACACCCGGCACCGAACGGTCATGGAACGAGTGGAATGTCGTGCGAGGGCAGCCCCAGCCGGTCGCAGCCGACGCGCCGGGCCAGCGGCTCGGCCATGCTCGCCCCGAGGTGTGTCCAGTACGTGGCGGCGTCCCGGAAATAGCGCTGCATCCGCTCGCCGTCCCGGGCGTAGCGGGAGCCGGCCGTGCGGAAGAGGATGTTCTGTGTGGCGTCCCAGGCCATGCGGCCGGCGTTTAGGAAGACGATGGCCAGGCGGTTGTCGTCGGCGAGGGTGAAAGGCGCCTCGCCCGAGACGTTGCGGCGGCAGGCCTCCATGTAGTCCTCGGCGTTGCGCTGCAGAGCGGCCTGTGCGGTGTGGATCATGCCGAGTGCCTCGCCGAGGTGGCGTTGGTAGTCGTGGAGTTCCGCCCGGGTACGATCCGGTTCCAGGGTCAGCGGCCGGCCGGCGAGGATCCGGGCGTATTCGTCCGCGGCGGCGTACGCGATGCCGGTCATGATGGCCGCCAGCTCCCCGTGGTAGACGCTGGGCGCACGTCCCGCGTACAGGGCGTTGCCGTGCAGCTTCGAGCCGGGGGTGCCGCCCTCCACCGGCAGGTCGAGCAGGCTCACCTCCCTCGTGAGGTACTCGGGGATACGGGCCTGCTCCATGCGGACGCTGTTGGAGCCGCTGCCGCGCAGGCCGAGGATGCCGTGCCAGTCGTCGACGAGGGTCCACGCGGAGCGCGGGACGATGAACAGCACCATCGGTCCGGGCGGGTCGCCCGGCTTCTCGGGGGCGCGCAGGGTCTGACCGAGGTAGTGCGTGGAGTACGGGGCGCCGGAGGAATACGGCCAGGTGCCGTCCAGGACGATCCGGCCGTCGCCGTCCGGCCTGGCCACGCCGACGGGTGCGACCGTGGACGCCGCGCGGAACTCGCCGTCGTCGCCGAAGATCTCGTCCTGCGCCCGCTCCTCGAACTGCGCGGCGAACTGGAGCACATGGGCGCCGGTCAGGGACAGGGCCCAGCCGGTGGAGGGGCAGCCGCGGGCTATCTCGGTGACCACGCGGAAGAAGGCCGGCAGCCCGAACTCGTATCCGCCGTAGCGGCGCGGCTGCAGGGTCCGGTAGAAGCCGGCCCGCAGGAAGTCGTCGTGCGTGTCCTTCGGGTAGCGCGTCAGCCTCTCGGTCTCCGCCTGGCGTTCGAGCAGCGCGGGCCGCAGGGCGACGGCCCGGTCGATGAGTTCGCGTTCGGTCAGTCCGGGCTCGGGAGCGGCGATCACGGTGCCTCCTGACGGGTGGGGCGGTCCGTACGTGACGCGATACCCGTGATTGAACACGCGACCGCTGCGTCCTGTACCCACCGGATACCGCCAAGTGGACCGGCGCGGTTCGCCGCAGGCTCAGCACGTACGCGCGGAGGCTGCTCCTGCCGTGCGAACCGACCGCCGGACGTGCCGCAGGGTGAAAACAGACCAGTAGTGGTGACCGGCGCCCACGCGCCGCCCGGGGCTCACGCCTAGCGTGGAGGCATGCCGATGCAACCCTGGTTTCCTGGTGCCAAGCTGGGCATCTTCATCCACTACGGCGTCTACGCGGTGGGCGGCGCCGCCGAGTCCTGGTCCTTCTACACGGGCGAGATGACGCACGAGCAGTACATGAAGCAGCTCGACGGCTTCACCGCGTCGCGCTACGACCCCGACGCCTGGGTCGAGCTGTTCGCCCGCGTCGGCGCGCGGTACGCGGTCCTCACCACCCGGCACCACGACGGCGTCGCCCTGTGGGACACCGACCACCGCAATCTCGACGTGCTCCGGGACACTCCGGCGGGCCGTGACCTCGTCACCGGGTTCGTGGAGGCGCTGCGCGCCCGGGATCTCAAGGTCGGCCTCTACTACTCGCACTCCGACTGGAACCACCCGGACTACGCGACCGAGCGGCACCCCGGACCGTACACCGTGCCCCTCAACGCGTACTCGCAGGCCGATTCCGGCAAGGAGGACCCGGAGGCCTGGGCTCGCTATCTCGCGTATCGCGACGGGCAGGTCGGCGAGCTCGTCGAGCGTTTCCGGCCCGACATCCTCTGGTTCGACGGCGAGTGGGAACGCACGGACGAGCAGTGGCGGATGAGTGACCTGGCCGACCTGATCCTCTCGGGCAACCCGGACACCATCCTCAACGGCCGGATGCTCGGTCACGGCGACTACGCCACACCGGAACAGGGTGCCCCGCTCCAGGCCCCGGACGGACCGTGGGAGCTGTGTCTCACGATCAACGACTCGTGGAGCCACCGGCCGCAGGACCGCGACTTCAAGTCGGTGCGACAGCTGGTGCGGTACTTCACCGAGACGATCGGTATGGGCGGCAACCTGCTGCTGGCCGCCGGCCCACGGGAGGACGGGACGATCCCCGAGGAGCAGATCGAACGCATGGAAGGCCTGGGCGCGTGGATCGCCCGGCACTCCGACGCGGTGTACGACACGGTCGCCGGGCTGCCCGCCGGGCACCACTACGGCCCAAGCACCCTGTCCGCCGACCGGCGCACGCTCTTCCTGGTGTGCTTCGACGCCCCGCGCGACGCCGTCTCGGTACGGGGGCTGCGCAACCGCGTCCGGCGCGTCACGGTGCTCGGCACGGGGACCGAACTCGGGCACCACGTCACCGGCGGCCTCGACGCGGTGCCCGGGGTGACCTGGATCGACGCCCCCTCGACGGCCGACCTGGACGAGCAGGCGACCGTCCTGGCCGTGGAGCTGGAAGGAGAGCTGGACCTCTACACGGGGGCCGGTCGCCTCTGACACTGACACTGACGATGCCGATCACTCCAGCGGCCAGCGCCTGCCAGAACGAGATACCGAAGCCGAGTGCGAACGACCCGTAGCTCATCCCGAGGATGGAGCCGTTCGCGCCGAACCAGGGCCGGAACAGCGTGCGGGGTGTGCCCTTGCGCTCGGCGTCACCGATCACGTCGAGGCCGTGCGTCTCCACCTGGAACTGGCGACCGCTGGGAGAGTCCGTCATCGTCGACCCGTCCGTCCGGGGCCGTGTCCGTGGGCGGCTCCGCCGCGTGGGCGCGACCAGCCACAACGCGCCCGCGGATGAACCGCGGGCGCGTAGCGGAGCGCTGAGCCTGAGGGGCTAAGCCTGAGAGGCTGAGGCTCAGGCGATCGTGGCCAGCGCCGCGTTGAGCGTCGCGGACGGCCGCATGACGGCCGCCGCCTTGGCCGGATCGGGCCGGTAGTACCCACCGATCTCGGCAGGCGAACCCTGCACCGCGTTCAGCTCGGCGACAATCGCCTCCTCCTGCGAGGTCAGCGTCTCGGCGAACGGGGCGATCACCTTGGCGAGCTCGGCGTCGTCGGTCTGCCTGGCCAGTTCCTGCGCCCAGTAGAGCGCGAGGTAGAAGTGGCTGCCGCGGTTGTCGATGCCGCCGAGGCGACGGCTCGGCGACTTGTCGTTCTCGAGGAACGTGGCCGTCGCCCGGTCGAGGGTGTCGGCGAGGACCTGGGCGCGCGCGTTGTTCGTGGTCTGCGCGAGGTGCTCGAAGCTGGACGCCAGCGCGAGGAACTCGCCCAGGCTGTCCCAGCGCAGGTAGTTCTCCTTGACCAGCTGCTGCACGTGCTTCGGCGCGGAGCCGCCGGCGCCCGTCTCGAAGAGGCCGCCGCCGTTCATCAGCGGGACGACCGAGAGCATCTTGGCGCTGGTGCCCAGCTCCAGGATCGGGAACAGGTCGGTCAGGTAGTCGCGCAGGACGTTGCCGGTGACCGAGATCGTGTTCTCGCCCCGGCGGATGCGCTCCACGGAGAGCTTGGTCGCCTCGACGGGCGACAGGATGCGGATGTCCAGGCCCTCGGTGTCGTGCTCCGGCAGGTACGCCTTGACCTTCTCGATGAGCTGCGCGTCGTGGGCGCGGCTCTCGTCCAGCCAGAACACGGTCGGGTCGCCGGTGGCGCGGGCGCGGGTGACGGCCAGCTTGACCCAGTCCCTGATCGGGTCGTCCTTGGTCTGGCAGGCGCGGAAGATGTCGCCGGCGGAGACCGTCTGCTGGAGCACGACGTTCCCGGCCTGGTCGACGAGGCGGACCGTGCCGGTGGTCGGGATCTCGAAGGTCTTGTCGTGGCTGCCGTACTCCTCGGCCTTCTGCGCCATCAGGCCGACGTTCGGGACCGTGCCCATCGTCGACGGGTCGAAGGCGCCGTTGGCGCGGCAGTCGTCGAGGACGACCTGGTAGACACCGGAGTAGCTGCTGTCCGGGAGAACCGCGAGGGTGTCGGCCTCCTGGCCGTCCGGGGCCCACATGTGGCCGGAGGTGCGGATCATCGCCGGCATGGAGGCGTCGACGATGACATCGGACGGGACGTGCAGGTTGCTGATGCCCTTGTCGGAGTCGACCATGGCCAGCTCCGGGCCCTCGGCGAGCTCGGCGTCGAAGGACGCCTTGATCTCGGCACCCTCGGGCAGGGATTCGAGGCCCTTGTAGATACCGCCGAGACCGTCGTTCGGAGTCAGACCCGCGGTGGCGAGCGCCTTGCCGTACCGCGCGAACGTCTTCGGGAAGAAGGCACGTACCACGTGGCCGAAGATGATCGGGTCGGAGACCTTCATCATCGTGGCCTTGAGGTGCACGGAGAACAGCACACCGTCGGCCTTGGCCTTGGCGATCTGCGCCGTGAGGAACTCGCGCAGCGCGGCGACGTGCAGGACGGAGGCGTCGACGACCTCGCCCGCCAGGACGGGTACGGACTCACGCAGGACGGCGGTGGAACCGTCGTCGCCGGTCAGCTCGATGCGCAGGGAGCCGGCCTCGGAGATCACCGCGGACTTCTCGGTGGAACGGAAGTCGTCGACGCCCATGGTCGCGACGTTCGTCTTGGAGTCGGAGGTCCAGGCACCCATGCGGTGCGGGTGGGCCTTGGCGTAGTTCTTGACCGACGCGGGAGCGCGGCGGTCGGAGTTGCCCTCGCGCAGCACCGGGTTCACGGCGCTGCCCTTGACCTTGTCGTAGCGGGAGCGGATGTCGCGCTCCTCGTCGGTCTTCGGGTCGTCCGGGTAGTTCGGCAGCGCGTAGCCCTGCGACTGCAGCTCGGTGACCGCGGCCTTCAGCTGCGGGATCGAGGCCGAGACGTTCGGCAGCTTGATGATGTTGGCCTCGGGCGTCTTGGCCAGCTCGCCCAGCTCAGCGAGGGCGTCGGGGATGCGCTGCCCCTCCTCCAGGAACTCGGGGAAGAGGGCGATGATCCGCCCCGCCAGCGAGATGTCACGGGTTTCCACAGTGACACCGGCCTGCGACGCGTACGCCTGGACAACCGGCAAGAACGAATACGTCGCCAGGGCCGGGGCCTCGTCAGTGTGCGTATAGATGATGGTCGAGTCAGTCACTGGGTGCTCCGCTCCACGTCTGCAAAGTCTGCAACATTGCTCGACATCAAGATATCTCTTGATGGGGCCCGGCCGGACAGGAGGCCGCGCAACTTCGCCATGACCCGGCCGGAACCCGGCCTCGGCGGGCCTCACCGTCCGTTAGACGTCCGGGTGTCAGGCACCGCACCGTCGTGGTGCCTGACCCCTCTACGGTGAAGCGAGCGGTCTGCCGGCCGTGCGCCCAGCTCTCATGTGGTCATGGGGCGGCGACGGCCTCAGTGGCTTCCGGCTCGTCCACGGTGGCGGGGGCCTCGTTCGTGGGGCCGCGAAAGGCTATGTAGAGGAACAGGGTGCCCATGACGGCGACGCCCGCCCACATGGCCTGCTGCCAGCCGTCGACGAAGGACTGCCGGGCGGCGTGGACCAGATCCTGCGCGTGCGGGCCGGTGCCGCCCGCCACCCCGACGGCGTTGGCGATGCCCTCCCGGGCGGTGTCCGCGGCCCCCTGAGGGACGCCGTGCAGGCGGTCGTCGATAGCGCTGCGGTACCCGGCGGACAGGAGCGCGCCGAGCAGGGCGACGCCGAGGGCGGTGCCGAACTCACGGGTGACGTCGTTCAGGGCGGAGGCGACGCCTTGCTTCTCGCGGGGCAGGGAGCCGGTGATGGCTTCGGTGGAGGGTGTCATCGACAGGCCCATGCCGATGCCCATGGCGAGCATGCCGGGCAGGATCGTCAGGTAGCCGCCGTCGGCGGAGACGAACAGGGCCATGAGAGCCAGCCCGGTGCCGGCCAGCGCGATACCCACGGCCATGGTCGCGCGGGAGCCGAAACGTGCGGCGAGCTTGGGGGCCAGGCCGGAGGCCATCATCATCATGACGGCCATGGGCATCAGCGCCAGGGTGGACAGCAGGCCCGACCAGCCGAGCACGGCCTGGAAGAACGGGAAGAGGACCACAGCGATGCCCGCCTGGACACCGAAGACCACAAGCAGCGTGATGGAACCGCCCGCGAGACCCCGCTCGCGGAAGAGCCGTACGTCAAGGAGTGCGGCATCCCGGCGGCGCAGTTCCCAGGCCACGAAGCCGACGGCAGCGATCAGGCCGACGGCGAAGCTGATCAGAGTCGCGGGAGCTGTCCAGCCGCGTTCGGGGCCTTCCTGCAGGACAAAGATGAGGCCGATCACGGCGACCGTGGAGACCAGCGCGCCGACGGTGTCGAAGCGATGGGCCGGCTTCTCACGGGAGTTGGGGACCGACTTCGACGTCATGCCCAGGGCGACGACGGTCAGCACGACGGGCAGCACGAACAGCCAGCGCCAGTCCGCGACGTCGACGAGGAGCGCGGAGAGGAACATGCCCAGGATGCCGCCGCCTCCCGCGACACCGGTCCACACCCCGATCGCCTTGGCGCGCTGTTCCTCGGGGAAGGTGGAGGTGATGACGGCCAGGGTGATCGGCATGATCATCGCGGCGCCGACACCGCCGGCCACGCGCGCGGCCAGCATGACCTCCACAGTCGGGGCCAGGCCTGCCAAAACGTTCGCGACGCCGAAGACACCCAGTCCGGCGATCAGCATGGGCTTACGGCCCAGGCGGTCACCGATCGCCCCGAGCGGCAGCAGGAGCGCGGCCAGGACGAGGGTGTAGATGTTGATGATCCACAGGATCGTGCTCTGCGAGGCGTCGAACTCGACTGCCAGGTGGGTCTGTGCGACGTTCAGCCCCGACACCGACGCGACAACGGCCATCAGTGCGATGGAGACGGCGATCAGGATCGTGCGCAGTTGACGCGGGTCAAGCACACCATCCGCGTCAGGTACACCACCCCCGTCGGCTTCAGCGGTCTGTTCGGCCTGGTTCGTACTCATGGGTTCCTCTCAAGAAGGCATGCCGGGTAAGCGCCGGATCAGGGTCCGGTCGCGGAGCGATGGGGGCCGACCGTCGCGCGGTTCGCTTTCGGGGGCGGGGTGCCTTCCATGACGGTGAAACCGTTACGAAGCCGTCGTCACGGCCACCGCAATGCCCTCCTGGCTTCGCCCTGTACGTGACCCCAAGAGCTCCGGACCAGCTGCACACGACGCTAACCCCGCCTTGCGAAAGGGGCATACAATGTTGCCCATGACGCAAGAAGATGGAGAACTGGACAGCCTCGTACGCAAACGCATCCGCGCTCTGCGGGTGGCCCAGGGCTGGTCCCTGGAGGAACTGGCCACCCGCGCCCGCCTCAGCCAGTCCTCACTGAGCCGCATCGAGAACGGCCGGCGCCGCCTCGCGCTGGATCAGCTGGTCACTCTCGCCCGCGCCCTGGACACCACGCTGGATCAGCTCGTGGAAACCGCGGCTGACGACGTGATCACCAGCCCGATGATCGACAGCACCCACGGCTCGATGCGCTGGCCCGTGAAGGGTGACCCCGGCATGAGTGTGGTGCGCCAGCGCCTGACCAAACCACCACCCGAGAACCCGGCGCGCATGCGTGCCCACCCGGGACGCGAATGGCTCGTCGTCCTGTCCGGCTCCGCGATCCTCATGCTCGGCCACCGCCGCTTCCGCGTCGAAACCAACCAGGCCGCCGAGTTCCCCACGATGATGCCGCACGCGATCGGCGCGGAGGGCGGCCCGTGCGAGATCCTGGGCATCTTCGACCGCGACGCACGCCGCGGTCACCAGCGCGAGGGCGGCGACAGCGACGCTCAGGGCACCCGTGAATAACTACGCGGGCCGCGCGACGGCGACATCTTGCGCGTCGGGCAGCACATCCGGCCGACTCCTTGCGTAAACAGGAAGGCATCGTGCCGCAGACGCATAACCGTCCTACTGTGAAGGCATGAACCAAGCACACCCGCACGCCCCCCACCACGGCGCTCAGCACGGCCGCCACCAGGAGCACGAGGCCGACGGTCAGGCGGAGATCCTCGACCTGGACGCCGAGGTCGTCGCCGAGCACACAGCCTCCATCACCACATGGCTGCCTCTGCGGACCGGCCCGCGTCAGATCGTGGATCTGGGCTGTGGCACGGGCGCGGGCACCTTCGCCCTCCTCGACCGCTTCCCCGACGCGAACGTCACCGCCGTCGACACATCCGCCGGACACCTCCAGCACCTGCGCGCGAAGGCCTGCGCCCGTGGCCTGGAAGAGCGCGTGCGCACCGTACGGGCCGACCTCGACGACACCGTCTGGCCCGACCTCGGCTCACCGGACCTGGTGTGGGCGTCGGCCTCGCTGCACCACTTGGCCCACCCCGATCGCGCACTGCGCACCGTCCACGAAGCGCTCGCGCCCGGCGGCCTGTTCGCCGTCGTCGAGCTGGCCGGCTTCCCTCGCTTCCTGCCCGAGAGCGCCCCCGAGGACCGGCCCGGCCTGGAAGAGCGCTGCCATGCCGTGACCGACCGCCTCCAGGCCGAGCACATGCCCCACCGCGGCGCCGACTGGGGCCCGATGCTCACCGCCGCCGGCTTCACGGTCGAGGGCGAACGCACCATCGCCGTGAACATCGAAGGCTCCCGCAGCGAAGCGATCGGCCGCTACGCCCTCGGCGGCCTGCAGCGCATCCGCGGCGCCGCCGCCACCGGGCTCTCCCCCGAGGACCTCACCGCGCTCGACCAGTTCCTCGACACCGGCAGCCCGCACAGCATCCTGCGCCGCGACGACCTGGCGGTGCGCACCGAGCGCACTGTCTGGGCCGCCCGCCGCGCCTGATCCCGAGCACCACCGGCTGCCCGCAGGGCCGTCACTTCAGGAAGGCATGCGGGGGCTGTGCCGAGTGAGGGCATGGCACCGCCCCCGCCGACACACACAGCCTCACACCATGATTGGCTGACCACCGCCGGTCACCGCGGCCGGCGCCCGAAAGGACACCGCAGCCATGAGCCACGCATACGCCTACGAGTACAAGGTCGTCACCTTCAGGGAGTCGCTCATCGGTGACGCGCTCGACAGCGACAAGCTGGAGAAGACCCTCAACAAGCATGCCGCAGACGGCTGGGCCCTCAAGACGATCACCTCCGCCGACGTCAAGGGCCGCGTAGGGCCCGGTGCCGTCGAAGGCCTCCTCCTCACCTTCGAACGCCCCCGCGCATAACACCGGCGACACCACTCCGGCCGTGAGTTCTCCGACGTGTCGCCCCAGCGGTTCACAAAGTGCCTCGGCTCTGCCTCGTCCGTCATGGCGCCAAGATACGGAGATCGCCATGGGCCGGCGCGCTCATTACTCAGGCGAGGGAACCAGCGGCACCCATCGCCATGCTCGAAGGTTTGAGCGGGGAAGTTGACGCCGCTGATGGGGAATTACCTGACGCTCCACAGCCCCAAAGCGGCGGACGGATGCGGGCCGTGGGGGTCAGCCTTCCGCTCAAGCAGGAGGTACGGCACGATCTACTCCCCCGGCTTAGGACTGGGATCAGAATGAGGTGCTCCCGCTCGGGAATGAGGGGATGTCAGTTCTCGTTGCCGGTCCGAGGGGTGGCTGCGGCCGAAACGCATGGTGGGGGGGCTATGGCGCAGGCAGCTTGCTGGGGGGTTCCCAGCCGTGTGTGAGGATGTCGAAGATTGCCTCGACGGCGGCTCGGCGGTCCTGTCGACCGCGAGCGAGGGCCGGGATGTCGAGTACGAATCGAGCAAGAGCCACGCATGCGAGGTTGTTGTGGTCCACGCCGATCTCGTCGGCGATGGCTTCGCTGAGGCTGTCGGTGTACCTGGTCCACATGCGTTCGGCGTACGCGCGCAGCACTGGCGTGGAGTTCACCAGGTGGGTGAACTCGGCCGCCTGGGGATGGGCCTCGATCGAGGGCCAGGTGTCGAGGACGTGCTGTCGGAGAGCGTTGAGGATGCTCTGACCGGTGGGTCGCTCCCGCACCGCGGCGATCAGTTCTGACTCCCGGTCCTGGTCCTGGTCGAATACCAGCGCTTCCTTGCCGCTGAAGTGCTTGAAGACCGTAGCGGTCGATACGTCGGCGGCGTCGGCGATGTCACGGATGCCTACTTGGTCGTAGCCACGCTCCAGAAAGAGCTGCAGTGCGGCGTCGGCGATTGCCTGCCGGGTGGCCGCCTTCTTGCGGTCGCGGCGGCTGACGGGGTGCACGGTCATGGCTAGAGCGTATCCGATAGTCGAATCAATCGCTAAGTAGAGTCGTTGCGCTTTTTTGCTCGTTCTGATTTTATGAGGCTGTGGGCACCTGAGCGGCACATCCTTGCCGGCATGGTCATCGTCTGCACCGCGCCGCCCGTCGCCGTCCTGTCCGTTAAGGGGACGCTCGAGGCACGTCCATGACCGAAACCGACGCCGGAGTGCCCCGCCCCGCTCTGTTCGCCCGACGACTCCTCTTCGCCGACTCGAAGGAACAACCATGAACTCCCCAGAGCCCGCCAATGCCAGCATCAGCATCATCGGCGCCGGACCCGGCGGACTGACCTGCGCCCGCATCCTCCAGCAGCGCGGCATTGCGGTCACCGTCTACGACCGCGACCCGGGCCCCGACGCCCGCAACCAGGGCGGCACCCTCGACCTGCACGCCGACAACGGCCAGGTCGCCCTGCGCGAAGCCGGCCTGCTCGACGACTTCTTCGCCCTCGCGCGTCCCGAAGGGCAGGAAATGCGCCTGATGGACCCGACCGGCACGATCACGTCCCATCAAGTCCCGGCGCCCGACGAACTCTTCAAGCCGGAAATCGATCGCGGCCAGCTGCGCAACCTGCTGCTCGACTCCGTGCAGTCGGGAACCGTACGCTGGGGCCGCGCCCTCGACACGATCAGCGGACCCGCCGACGGGCCGCGACAATTGCACTTCGCCGACGGCACGAGCATCGAGACCGATCTGGTCATCGGCGCCGACGGCGCCTTCTCCCGGGTACGCCCGGCCGTGTCTCCCGCCGTCCCTGAGTACACCGGGGTCAGCTTCCTGGAAGCATGGTTCTCCGACGTCGACAGCCGACACCCCGAGATTGCCGAGTTGGTCGGTTCGGGCGGCGCCCACGCGGCCGACGGCGAGCGCGGCCTGTTCGCCCAGCGCAACAGCGGAAACCACATCCGCGTCTACATCATCCAACGAGTCCCGGTCGACTGGATCAGCACCCACGGGCTGACCGCCGAGGACACCGACGGCATCCGCGCCGTGCTACGCGACGAGTACGCCCACTGGTCGCCCCGCGTGCGCCAGATGATCACCGAAAACGACGGCTCCTACATCGACCGCCCGATCCTCGCCCTTCCGGTCCCGCACACCTGGGAACACAATGCGACGGTGACCCTGCTCGGCGACGCAGCCCACCTCATGCCCCCGCTCGGCGTCGGCGTCAACCTCGCCATGCTCGATGCCAGCGAACTCGCCCTCGCCCTCGCCGACTCCGCCACCATCGACGACGCCATCCGCACCTACGAAAAGACCATGCTCCCCCGCTCCACCGAGACAGCCAAGGCCCTCGAACACGGCGCCGAACACCTGCTATCCACCGATATACCCGACTTCGGCGGCGACAACGACGCCCCGCCCCATGAATAGGATCAGAACGAGGTCTTCAGTCGGCGCCAGCAGATGACGGCGCAGCCCAAGGTGACGAAGGCTTGGTGGATGTCGTCGCGGATCTCCCAGCGAATGCGCAGGCGCCGGAACCAGTGCAGCAGCGCGATCGCACCCTCCACGACCCAGCGGTAGACCCCGAGACCAGAGCCGTGTTCGGTGCCGCGTCGGGCAATGACTGGGGTGATCTCGAGCCTGCGGACCCGGTCACGGTAGACGTCGTGGTCGTAGACGCGGTGGGCGTAGACGCGTTTCGGGCGGCGCAGCGGTTGGCCGCTCCTGCCACGGATCGGCGGAACGGCCTGGATCAGCGGGATCAGTTCGGTGACGTCATTGCGGTTTCCACCGGTCAGGGTCACCGCCAGAGGGAGGCCGTGCGCCTCGACAATCACGTGGTGCTTGCTGCCAGTCTTGCCTCGGTCTACCGGGGAGCGTCCGGTGCCCGGGCCGCCCTTCATCGCGCGCACGTGCGAAGAGTCGACAGCGGTGCGGGAGAAGTCCAGCATCCCGGCCGCCCGCAGTTCGGCGAGCAGCAGCTCGTGCAGGCGTTGCCAGACCCCGGCCTCGTTCCAGTCCCGCAGCCGTCGCCAGCAGGTCATCCCCGAGCCGAAGCCGAGCTCTTGCGGTAGATGCCGCCACGGGATGCCGGTGTACAACACGAACAAGATCCCGCACAGCACCCGGCGTTCATCGATCCGTCGACGCCCCGGATACCGGAAACGCCGCTCGACCACCGGCAGCAGCGGTTCGATTCGCTCCCACAGCCCGTCCTCGACCAGCCACGGCTTGCTCCCACCACGCGTCTCGGCCGCCCCCTCTCTGGCGGCTAACAACGCCAACTGACATCCCGTCATTCCCGAGCGGCGATCACCTCATTCTGATCCCAGTCCTTAGGGTCCGTAAAGAATCAACACGTTGCTTCACGGTCTCCCTGTCGTTGGTGTGGTATGCGCATACCGAGCGAGGTGCATGGCCAACTTGCCCTGAGATTCGGGGTGTTGTTCCCTCATCTCAATGAGCGGCAGCAGCGACTGGCGCTGGCGGCCGAGGCCCGGCTGCTGGGGCACGGCGGGGTCCGGGCCGTCGCGCGTGCCGCAGGGGTGAGCGAGACGACGGTACGCAAGGGCGTCTTCGAGTTGGAGGGCGGTGAGGGTCCACTGCCCGATGGCCGGGTCCGCCGGTGCGGCGGCGGTCGCAAGAGTGCCGAGGAGCTTGACCCGCTGCTCGTTCCGGCGTTGCTGGCGCTGGTCGAGCCGGATGAGCGGGGCGATCCGATGTCGCCGCTGCGCTGGACGACCAAGTCGCTGCGGTCTCTGGCCGGGGAGCTGACGCGGCAGGGCCATGGCGCGTCAGCTCCGACCGTGGGCAGGCTGTTGCGGGACAACGGTTTCAGTCTGCAGGCCAACGCCAAGACCCTTGAGGGCGCTCAACACCCCGACCGGGACGTGCAGTTCCGGTACATCAACGACCAGGTCAAGGACTATCAGGCGGATGGTCAGCCCGTGGTCAGTGTGGATACGAAGAAGAAGGAAGTCGTCGGGGAGTTCAAGAATGCGGGACGTCAATGGCGGCCGGCCGGCGAGCCGGTGCGGGTCGACGTCCATGACTTCCCCGGTGACGCACTGGGCAAGGCGCTGCCCTACGGCATCTACGACCTGGCGGAGGACACTGGCTGGGTGAACGTCGGTACAGATCACGACACCGCGGCCTTCGCGGTCGAATCGATCCGCCGCTGGTGGAACGGGCGAGGACGCCTCGACTACCCACAGGCCAGACGGCTACTGATCACCGCGGACGCCGGCGGCTCCAACGGCTACCGCACCCGCGCCTTCAAGACCGGACTCGCCGCGCTGGCCGCCGAGACCGGCCTGACCGTCACGGTCTGCCACATGCCGCCGGGCACATCGAAGTGGAACAAGGTGGAGCACCGGCTGTTCTCCGCGATCACGATGAACTGGCGCGGCAGGCCCCTGAACAGCCATGAGGTCGTCGTGCAGTCCATCGCCGCGACCACCACCCGCACCGGTCTCACCGTCCACGCGGAACTCGACACTGGCGCCTATCCCACCGGTGTGAAGGTTAGCGATGCCGAGCTGAACGCAGTGCCGGTCACCGGACATGCCTTCCACGGCGAATGGAACTACACCGTCCACCCCCACCCCGTCGGCCCGGCAGGCCCCACCGGGCCAACGTCCGAGCCGGCGGCGGTCTTCGACCGCCATGCTCTGTCGCACCCCGCACTGACCGGCATGACCCGCACCGCACTGACCGAGCTCACCGAAACCCTGACCGCCGACTGGCAGACGCTGCAGAAACAGGACGCCACCACACGACGCGACGGTGGTGAACGACGCCGGGCCCCGGGCGGCGGCCGCAAAGCCAAGCTCGACCTGGCCGACCGGGTCCTGGTCACCGTGCTGCAACAGAACCTCGCCCTGCCGCCCACCGTGCTGGCCCACCTCTTCGCCATCAGCAAGGACACCATCCGCCACACCACCAGCGAGATCCGGCGCCTGATGGACCAACACGCACACACACCCCAGCCACCAGCAGCACACCTCAACACCCTGGCAGGACTCCTCGTCCACGCCACCGCACACGGCGCGACCCTCACGACAGAGACCAAACCAACGTGTTGATTCTTTACGGACCCTTAGTGGTCGCCGCTGGAAGTTCTTCGGGGGTTGACGTGACTGTAGGTTATGTGGCCCGGGGTGCTCAGGCGTGCAGACTGCTGAAGGGGCCGCGATCACTATGGTTTTAGTGGGGTAGCCCCAGCTCACCTGCACGCTGCCCGGCCTGGAAGCGGGAGTCGGCCTCGAGTTTGGCCATCAGATCGGCCACACGCCGCCGGTAGGTGCGCAGTGAGATGCCGAGCCGTTTTGCCGCCGATTCGTCGGTGAGGCCCGAACTGAGGGCTTTGAGGATCATGCGGCCGTCGGCATCGAGGTGCGGGACGTCGCTGCGCAGATAGGTTTCGAGATCGACAGCGGTGTCCCAGATCGCCCGGAACAGCGAGTGAACTCCGTCGACCAGGATCTGCGACGTCGTCACGGTGTACTCGCGGCCGGTGGGTGTCTCCTGGCCGGCAAGGATCATCACCCGCCGGTCGATGAGGATGGTCTCGTGCGGCAGCGGCGAATGGCTGATCCGAACGAGAGCGCCCTTGCTCCGCACCAGCCGCAGGTGTGCGCGGGCCTCCTCGTCGGCGAGTGCCGCCGGGCTGAGCAGCTTGCGAGGGGTGAAGTCAGCGGGATCCGCAGCGCGCATCCGATTGCGGACCGCAACCCTGGCCCCCTGTCGCGACCAGGTTTTGAGATCCCGGGCGGCGCACAGGAACTCGGTCCGCACGGACTCGAAGAGATGACCTGCGCGCGCCGTCAGCTCTGCGTCTCCTCGCACTGAAAACACCTCTTCGTTCCGCATCCCGCCAGTCTGACAGCAAGCTGCCACGAGCTCGCTGGGCGTCGTGGCGGCGGACACCATGAGCGTCATGACGATCAAGACTTTCTCCCTCGGCGGAGAGCTGACGATCAACCGGCTCGGCTTCGGCGCGATGCGCCTGGCGATGGGCACCTTCGCCGGTCCGGCGCGAGATCCCGAGACGGGCATGGCGGTGCTCCGCAGGGCCGTGGAGCTGGGCGTGAACCACATCGACACGGCTGGCTTCTACGGCAGGGACGCGGTGTGGGCCAACGAGCTGGTCCGTACGGCATTGACCCCTTACCGTGACGACCTGGTGATCGCGACGAAGGTGGGGCCGTTGCCCGGACCGAACGGTGTGCCGAGCGGGCAGGCGACGGCTGACCAACTGCGTGGTCTGGTCGAGGCGGATCTGCGCTCTCTGGGTCTCGACCGGCTCGACCTGGTCTATCTGCGGGTCGGCGGGATGACCGGACCGGGTGACGAGTCGATCGCCGAACGGTTCGCGGTCCTGGCCGAGCTCCGCGCGGAGGGAGTGATCCGAAACCTGGGTATCAGTAACGTCGATGCCGCCCAGCTGGCGGAGGCCCGGCGGATCGCGCCGGTCGCGGCGGTGCAAAACCGGCATACAGGCGACACGGGGTTGTTGCCCGAGTGTGAGGAAGCGGGCATCGCGTATGTGCCGTACTTTCCGCTCGGCGGCGGCGTCGGCAGCGGCCCGCTCGACGTCGAACGGCTCGGCAAGGTCGCGGCACGCCTGGGCGCGACCACCGCGCAGGTCGCGATCGCCTCGCTGTTGGCGAAGTCGCCGTCGGTGCTGGCGATTCCGGGCACCGGTTCTCTCAATCATCTGGAGGAGAACCTCGCGGCGATTGATCTCAGTCTCAGTGATGAGGACTTGTCTGACCTGCGAGGCTAACTGGTCAGCTCCGGAAGTCAGCTTGACTGCCATGCCCATTGCCGCCGCCCGCCCGATAGCCCCGACCGCCACCGAGCGGCACCGGTTGAGGAAGGCAGCCTGGAGACAAAGGACCGAGCACCGGCTGCGGGTGCGCGAGCAGATCGTGTTGCACGCGGCCCGCGGGCTGCCGAACGTGCGGGTCGCCGGGCGGGGCACCGGGCGGGCCGGTCACCGGTGGGTGTGCGCCGGCTTGGACCGCGTCCCGCTCGCGGCGGGCGCGCAGGTCGAGATGATCCTGCACCTCAGAAACCGTCTCCCGGGCGATCCGTAGCCGCTCCAGAGTCTCCCGAGCCTCTTCCAACCGGCCGGTCACTTCGGCCAGTTGGTCCTCAAGGCCGTCCACCCGCTCCCGGGCCGCGGCCTCCCGGACCTCCAGTTCCTCGAACAATGAGCCCATCGGTGTTCACCTCTTCCACCGTCACGGTAGAGACGACAGCTGAGAGCTTCCACCCGCGCCTGCCGCGTCAGCGCGCGGAACAGTCCTTGGCGGCCAACTCGCGGTGCGGGTAGGGCCCGTCCGGCATGACACCGTTCAGCCAGTCGCTGAGCCACTCGGCCAGCGACTGCCCAAGCGGGGCCAGGGCATGCTCCATGCAGCAGAGGTTGGGGTCCCAGTCCCACATCCGACCGTCGGCCGTCCTGAAGTCGATCAGAGCCCACATCGCGCAGCCCCGGTCCATGATCGGAGCGACCCCCGGCGGAAGAGGGCTCTCGGGATCGGCGAAGTCCCGGTACGCCTCCGCGATATCCGCGCAATCGCTGAACCAGTCACCGGTATCCGTCAAAGACACCACACCCCACGCCCCGAACCCACCATTGGCCACTTCGAGATACAGCCGTCGCAGGAGTGGGGGCATCGGGTGCCCCACCATCTGTTCCACCGCCCGTACATCGTCCTCGGCGGCAGGCTCCGGCAACTCCCGGCCGGCCACCTGCTCGCGCACAGCCAAGATGAGATCGTCATCAGTCACAAGCAGATCCTCGACCACACCAGACCGCTTGTCGATGGACAAAGCCCCTGCTCAGCACGCCTTCCCTCAAAAGGAACTGCACCCGCGGGCGATGGTGCCCCCGCTTGCCAACGGGGGCACAGTTGCCTAGGGCTGCATCGACCACGACGGCGGGCAGTGGCAGTGATGCGGTCACCGAGAGGACAGGACCGAACCGAGTGGTGGGGTATGCCAAGGCCGGGATGCCCCTCCCGGAAGACCTATGGTGTTCCGCGCATCCATGCCGAACTGCGGCGTCTGGGAGGGCGGGTGAACCGAAAAAGCGTTGCCCGCGTGATGCGCGAGCGCGACATCCGGGGCGTCACCCGGCGCAAGCACCGCTCGCTGACCCGGGGGGAACTTCAGGGTACGGGTGGTGAACGTGTTGGTCGTGCGGCGCAAAGTTGCGGACGCTGCGTGCCCAGGGGCCTGCCGATCAATAACTCCTCAATCTTGGTGGGGGCTACGGGAGGGTGGGGTCGTGCCCGGCGATCGCGGCGAGTTGTTGTGCCGTGGTCACGGTGAGGGCGCCGACCGGGACCGTGTACCCGAGCGCGGTGAGCACGGGGGTGGCCTCCTGGAGGGTCGCGCCGATCCGGCTCTTGGCCAGGCCGGTTGCCTCGGCGAGTGGCGTCTGGGCCATGGACCAGCGCTTCGTGAGGAGGAAGACGACAAGCTGGTCGGAGACGGAGAGCCGTCTGCTGCCGGCGCCGGGGCCGCCGTCGGGTCGTTTGCCGGGCAGGAAGATCGGCGGGTGCCCGGCACACCAGGCTTGGTAACGGGTGGCGAGATCGTCAAAGGCGGCGGGCTCGAGTCCGGTGAGGCTGGGGTGCCGCAGCCAGGCGGGGAGCTTGTCCCCGGTGGGGAAGCGCCCGAACCCGGCGCTGGGCGGGGGTGGTTCGGGAGCGAGTGGTTCGGGGCGCAACGTGTAGTTCCACGTGCCGTGCCACTCGTGCGGCGTCAGGGGCAGGCGTTCCATGACGGTGTCGGGGACGGTGACACCGGTGGGGTAGGCGCCGGGGTCGAGCTCGGCGTGGACGGACAGCCCGCTGCGTGTCGTGGTCGCTCCGATGGTACTGACGACGACTTCGTGGCTGGTCAGGGGCCTGCCGCGCCAGTTGATGCTGATCTGTGAGAACAGCCGGTGCTCTATCTTGTTCCACTTCGATGTTCCCGGTGGAAAGTGACATACCGTCACGTCAAGGCCCGACTCGTAGGCGAAATCGGCGAGTTCCTTCTTCCAGGCACGCACCCGGTAGCCGTTGGAGCCTCCTGCGTCGGCGGTGACCAGCAGGCGGGAGGCGTGCGGGTAGCGGCGGCGCCCCTCACCGTTCCACCAGCGGCGCAAAGTGGCCACCGCGAAGGCAGAGGTATCCCCGTCGCAGCCCACCGACACCCAGCCCGCATCCGCGCCGACGTCGTAGATCCCGTACGGCACCGCCTTCTGCGCGCCCTTCTCGGGGAAGTCGTGCGCGCGGACCTGCACCGGCTGCCCGGCGCGATGCCACTCGCGTCCGACGACCGCGTAGTTGCCCAGCGTCTCCTTCTTCTTGGCATCCACGCTGATGACCGGCTGCGCGTCGGCGAGGTATGTCGTGACCTGCTCGTTGATGTAGCGGAACTGGGCGTCCCGGTCCGGATGCCGGGCCCCCTCGGTGGTCCTCGAGGTGCCCTGCAGGGAGAAGCCCTCCGCCTTCAACAGCGTGGCCACCGTGTCCGAAGCGACCCGGTGCCCCTGGCGCGTCAGCTCGGCCGCCAGATTCCGGGTGGACTTCACCGTCCACAGCAGCGGAGATTCCGGGTCACCCCGCTGGTCCGGCTCGACCAGTGCCAGCAATGCGGGCACCAGCCCCGAATCCACCTCCCGCAAGGACTTCCGGCCGGCGCCCGGCGCCCGAACCCGGCCGGCGGGCTCCTCCGTGTGCTCCAGCTCCCGCTTCCCGCGCGACACCGTGGACTCCGCCACTCCGGCCGCCTGAGCCGCCATGCGGATCCCGCCGTGGCCCAGAACTCGGGCCGCGGCGCCCAGCGTCAGGCGCTGCTGGCGCTCATCGAGATGCGGCAACAACAGCCCCAACGCATCCACCAGCTCTGCCTTCGTCCCCTCCGACACCCCCGCATCCTACGACCCAACAGCCCACGAAAACCGAAGAGTTATTGATCGGCAGGCCCCAGGGTCATTGCATGATCGAGATCTGTCCGGGTTGATCACTTGAGGCCGAGAGCCGACAGTGGTCGGAGGTAGTCGTGGCTGGTGTGGCGGAGGGCGGCGGCGATGTTGGTGTGGCCGTCCTGGCGGAAGACGCTGATGGCGAGGTTGCGCAGGCTGGCCATGGTGCGGGGCAGGGTGCCGGTGCGGACCTTGGAGTCGTCCTCGCGGAAGGTCCGGTCCCGGACGTGGTGCAGGAGGTTGTACGAGTCGGCCAGGGGCGCGTTTCCGTCGTTTCTGGCGGGCGTTTCCCCTGGCCGCTCGTCCGAACCCGGCGTGCCAGTTTCCCGGCACCGGGCTCTCCACGAGTCCCTCAGGCGATGGTGTGGACTGGTCGCGCGGACCACGGGGTGGGGATGGTGTTGCCCCGGTAGCGGTATCGCCGGATGGGTACCTTTGCGGGGTTGAACAGTTCGACACCGTCGGCGGTGAAGCCCCACCGGTTGTGGGGACTGCCGTAGGTGCGGGTGATCCATCTCCACTGCCGGCGCCGGTGGCGCCGACGGAGCCACTTCCACACACGGTGCCACAGGTAGTGTTCCAGCTCACTGAAAGTGATCTTGGACGCGCCGTGGCGGAAGTAGGTGGTCCAGCCCCGGAGTCTCTGCCCCAGCAGGGTGAAGACTGTGCCGGGGTCCATGTTCATCGTCTGTCGTCCGGTCAGTTCCTTGACCCGGGACCTGACCGACATGACGGCCTTGTCGCTGGGATAGGTGTAGACCATGCGACGGTTCGAGCCTCGCTGGGTGTGGCGCTGGATGTGCCAGCCCAGGAAGTCGAATCCCTCGTCGATATGGACGGTTCGGGTCTTGTCCTCGGCCAGACGCAGCCCGATGGCGGCGGCAGCGCCTGCGACTTCGTCGCGGAGTGCTTCAGCGTGCTCCCGGGTGCCGAACACCATCACTGCGAGGTCGTCGGCGTACCGGACCAGCCGGTAAGTCGCTCCCCCTTCGCGGCGGTGGCGGCGCCGGTGCCATTCCTTGGAAAGGCTTCGTCGCTTCGCGTCGAAGTGCTCGTCGATCACGCTCAGAGCAATGTTCGCGAGCAACGGGGACAGGATCCCGCCTTGCGGCGTGCCCGACACGGTCTCGCGCATGGTGCCCTCCCCGGTCAGGATCCCTGCATGCAGGAAGGACTTGACCAGCCGTAGGACTCGCCTGTCGCCGATACGCTGACGCACCCGGTCCATGAGAGCCGTGTGGTCGATCTCGTCGAAGCAGGCGGCGATGTCGGTCTCGAACACCCACACATAGCCCGAGCGGGCGTGGTGGATGATGTCCTCGATCGCGTCCTGCGCTCGTCTGCCGGGCCTGAACCCATAACTGGACGAGCTGAATCCGGGCTCGAAGATCGGTTCGAGCACCAGTTTCAGGCTGGCCTGCACCACGCGGTCTCGCGCGGTCGGGATACCCAGGCGGCGCATCTTCCCGTTGGATTTCGGGATCATGCGTTCGGCCACGGGCAGGGGGGACGAACGCCCGCGCCTTCAAGTCCGCGCGGATCTGGTCGAGGAACCCGAGCACACCGCGCTCGGACGCCTCGATCCCCGGAGCGGTCCAGCCGTCGATCCCGGCTGTCCGCGCTCCCTTGTTCGTCCTGACCCGGCGCCATGCTTCAAGCAGGAACGCCGGGTCCGTCACAAGGTTGAACAGATCGTCGAACACACGGCCAGGGTCGGCCACTGCCCGATCGTGCAACTTGGACTGAATCCGCAGTACCCGCGAGGCTGCCGCATACGCGGCGGCCTCGGGAACGCCGGGGTTCCCCGGCGTATCTCCTGCCATTTCCTCTCCTCATCTACGTGACTCGCTGCGGTCCTTCCCCATGTGGACGGCGTTACCGCCCTCGGAGTACTACGACCGCTCCGCCCCACACAGGGCCCGACAGCGGACAGCGCGCCTGCCCCCCGTCCCCTGGCTGGGGAGCGGGGAGGGCAGACCCTGCATGGTTCCCATGTTCACTTTGTTCCGGTTCTCACGGGAGGGACCCGGCTATACCCCGGCGGTCTTCGTCACGCCCGCAGACACACGTGACGACCTGTCCGCCGCGGCCGGTTGCCGCAACGGACGGGAGCCTGCTTGTCGAAACAGCCCGGCTCGCACCGCACTCCCGCCCCATATCCACCAGGTTTGAGAGCGGTTCTGGCTAACGAGGCGTCAAGCACCGGTTCCTTTCGTATCCCTTCGTGAATCGCTGGCCGGACCCGCACGGTCTGGTAGTACCCGCACGTTCCGACGGTGTCAGGGCCGCTTGCCACCGCCATACCCACGCTTCCTACGGCATGACGGCTGCCCTCTGCTTCACCCGGCTGCTGCGACAGCCAGGTGCCGGGGGTCTCTCACCCCCGTCCGGAAACAAAGCGCCTCATGGCGCACCTCGATGCCCCAGTGGCCCCTGATCCAGGCGGCGAGCTCGGCCGGGGTGGCGTCGAAGACATCCAGGCTGGTGATCAGGTAGACGCGCTCGATCGTCAGCTTCCCGGTGGTGAGGTCGCGGCGCCGTCGCACGACTTGGATCGCCTGGCGGGCGCCGGGGTAGTCGATGTGGCGGAACGCGGCGACCTTGGGACGGCGGATCTCATCGCGGTGGTGAGCCCGGTCGCGGGTGTGGTGGTCCAGCGGGATCTCGGCCCAGGGCAGCTTCCTGACCTGCACATACAGGCCGGGGTGGTTCTTCTTGATGACGGCCAGGTAGTGGGCTCCGCGCTCGATGAGGAAGGCGCCGTGGCTGTGCTGGGTGTGCAGGGCGTCACCGGTCAGCACGGTGCTCTCCAGATCAATCGTGTCCAACAGAGGCTGG
>NZ_JBEZJY010000046.1:0-68514 GCF_040651415.1 Streptomyces sp. NPDC048484 | reverse complement strand
CGGGAAAAGGCGCGGCGTCCGCTTTGGGGTGGGGGCCGCGGGGGGGGGCGGGCGGGCCCCTAACCGCGACACCCCGGGGCCGCGCCCGGGGGGCCCCCCCACGCCGAACTCACCCGCGATGGCCCCCGGGTCGACGCGCGAACCGGGGGCGTACTCACCGGAGGTGATGCGTGCGCAGAGGATCGAGTACAGCTGTTCCGAGATCGATTCGACGACGAGGGGCTGGGGTCCGCGACGGTTGCGGACCGATGTGGTGGCCATGATCGCCCCTCTGCTCGTGTCTGGTTGACGGGCCGCCCACGAAGACGTGGGACGTGATCCCGCGAGGACGCGGGAGTGATCCCACGAGGATGTGGGACGTGACATCTAATCGATCAGATTAGCCGCTTGGAGCGCGGTGCGAATGCGTGCGCGGTCGGATTCGGTGGCGGGTTGGAAGGGCCGACGGGGGAGTCCCGGCGAGCGGCCCTGGAGCTCGAGCGCCGCCTTCAGCGTCGCCGGCAGGTTGGGCGCGTCGATCGCGCGCCACACGGTGAGGATGCGCTCGTGCAGGCTCAGCGCCTTGGCGTGGTCGCCGCTCTGGACCGCGTCCCACAACTCGACGCTCAGCCGTGGGGTGACGGTGGGGATGGCGGCGAGCGCGCCGTGGGCCCCCATGACGAACGCCGGATAGTGCAGGTCGTCGAGTGCGGCGAGGATGACGAACCGCTCGCGCATACGGTGCAGCAGGTCGGCGAGCAGATGCATGTCGCCGCCGGACTGCTTGATCGCCACGACCTGCGGTACGTCCCGCAGCAGCTCGATGGTGTCGACGGGGACCAGGGCCCAGGGCACCACGTTGTACAGGACGATCGGCAGGTCGGTCGCCTCGCCGATCTCCCGGTAGTGCGCCACGGTCTCCTCGGGTGAGGGTGAGAAGACGTAGTGCACGGGCGTCACCTGGAGGGCGTCGACGCCGGCTTCCTTGAGGGCGAGCGAGTAACGCTTGGCCTGGGCGGTCGAGTTCTGGATGACGCCGCCGATCACCGGCACCCGGCCGGCGGCCTCGTCGACGACGGTGGCGCAGATCGCCGCGCTCTCCTCCAGCGAGAGGGTCTGCCCCTCACCGGTGCTTCCACAGGCGCAGATGGCGGTGACGCCCTGGCCGAGGAGGTACTTCACCTCGCCGCGCAGCAGATCCAGGTCGACCTCGTCGTTCTCGTCGAACGGCGTGACGACGGTGGAAATCATCCCGCCGAGCTGGATGTCCTTCACGTGTCCTCCTGCGTATTGCCGCGCTCAGGATGCGGATGTAATGTCTGATGCATCAGATGTTACCACGGGCCCCGGTAACCGGAACCGCAGTTTCCGGCCACCGCCGATCCGCACGCACGATGAGGACGGCACCGACCGCGTCTTCGAGCCGCCATCGCAATGGAGCGAGCATGTCCACACCAGCCACGGCGCCGGCTTCCCGGGCGTCCCTGCGCAAGGTCGTCACCGCCAGCGCCCTGGGCACCACCGTCGAGTACTACGACTTCACCCTCTACGCGACGACCGCGGCACTGGTCTTCGACAAGATCTTCTTCCCTGACGCCTCGCCCCTGGTGGGCACCCTCGCCGCCTTCGCCACCTACTTCGTCGGCTACGCGGCCCGTCCGCTCGGAGGCATCCTCTTCGGCCACTTCGGCGACCGCCTCGGCCGTAAGAACGTACTGATCATCACCATGCTGATGATGGGCTTGGGCACCTTCGCCATCGGGCTGCTGCCCTCCTACGACAGCATCGGCATCGCCGCTCCGATCCTCCTCGTCCTCATCCGGCTCGTTCAGGGCCTCGGCATGGGTGGCGAGTACGGCGGCGGTGTCCTCATGGCGCTGGAATACAGCCCCAGGACCCGGCAGGGGTTCTTCACCTCTCTCGTGCACATCGGCACACCGGCAGGCGTCCTGATCCCGGTGGGGCTCGTGACGATTCTCGACGCGGCCCTGCCGGGCGGCGCCTACGACGACTGGGCCTGGCGGCTGCCGTTCCTCGCCAGCATCCTGCTCGTCGGCGTCGGCATGTGGATGCGCTTCCACATCACCGAGAGCCCGGAATTCGTCAAGATGCGTGCCGACCGCGAGGTGCAGAGCCTGCCCGTGCGGGAGGTTTTCACCAGGCGTCCGGCCACGGTCGCCTTCTCGATCCTCGCCAAGATCGCGGAGAGCGGTCTCTTCAACATCTACTACGTGGTGGCCATCACCTACGTCACCACCGAACTCGACCGGGACAAGACTCCGGTCCTGCTCGCCGTACTGGTCGCGTGCGCCGTCGAATGCTGCACCCTGCCCCTGTTCGGAGCCCTCTCCGACCGCATCGGCCGCCGTAAGGTCTACATCGCGGGTGCCCTCTTCCAGGCGGTTCTCGCCGTGCCGTTCTTCCTGCTCATCGAGACCGGCCAGTTCTGGGCGTACGTTCTGGGCATGACCCTGGGCCTCGGAGTGGGCCACGCGGCGATGTACGGCGCACAGGGCGCACTGTTCTCGAACCTGTACCCCGTCAACGTCCGCTACACCGGCCTCTCCGTCACCCAGCAGTTCGGCGCCACCCTCGGCGGCGGCCTGTCCCCGCTCATCGGAACGGCCCTGCTGGCCACCGCGGGAGGCCACTGGGGCTGGCTGATCGCCTACTGTGTCGGCGTCGCGATCATGTCCGCGCTCGCCGCCACCCGGCTGGGCGCGGGGGAGGCCGAACCCGGCACCCCCGAACCGCTGCCGCTGCCGACGCCGACACCTGAAAGGACCACTACTCCGTGACCCGCCTCTTCCTCCCCGACACCGCGCCCGTGGAGGCCGCGCTGCGCGGTATCGCCCTGGCGCACCCCGACCTGCTGCACCTCCACCAGGACCCGCTGTACGTCACCGGCCGCGTCCGGGATCCCCGGCGCCGCGTCGGTCTCCTCTCCGGAGGCGGCTCCGGGCACGAACCCCTGCACACCGGGTTCGTCGGCCGCGGCATGCTCGACGCGTCCGTCCCCGGCCGTGTCTTCGCCTCCCCGCACAACCGCCAGGTCTACGAGGCGTCACGGGCCGTCGCCGGCGAGGACGGCGTGCTGCACATCGTGAAGAACTACACGGGGGACCGCATCAACTTCGGTATCGCCGCGGAGCGCCTGCGGGCCGACGGCATCCGGGTGCGGCGCGTCCTGGTCGACGACGACCTCGCCACCGAGGACGAGACGACCGCGACGGGCCGACGCGGCACGGGAGCCACCGTCATCGTCGAGAAGCTCCTGGGCGCGGCAGCGGACACGGGGCTCGGCCTTGACGATCTCGCGGACCTGGGCGCCGACATCGCCGCCGCCTCGCGCAGCGTGGCCGTCGCCTCCAGGGCCCACACCTCGCCCTCCCAGGGCGGCCGGGCCTTCGAACTCGGCGACGACGAGATCGAGTACGGAGTGGGCATCCACGGCGAGCGCGCCGCACGGACCGTCACCCGTCCGGCGCTCGAGGAACTCGTCGACCGCATGGCCCGGCAGGTGCTCGACGGTCTTCCCCGGCGGTCCGATGAGGTCCTCCTCCTCGTCAACGGCCTCGGAGCGACCACTCTGCTGGAGCTGTACGCCGTCCATGACCGGGTGCGCCGCTTCCTGGACGAGAACAGTGTGCGCGTGGCCGGACAGCTCGTCGGCACCTTTGTCCCCGCCCTGGACATGAGCGGCTTCTCTCTCACGCTCACCACACCAGGAGAACGCTGGGCCGACTGGTGGCACGCGCCCGCGTGGACCCCGGCCTTCCCCGTCACGCAGTCTCTCGACAGCACGGAGCCCGCACGATGACCCTCGACCACCGCCTGGTTCTGCGCGCCTACGCGCAGACCGCCCGCGCCGCACACGAGACGCTGACCGCGCTCGACCAGCTCTCCGGCGACGGAGACTTCGGCGACAACCTGCGCGAGGGTCTCGACCGGGTCGAGGACGCACTCGGCGAACGGCCCGACGACCCTGCCTTCGCGGTCGCCGCCTCCGTCTTCCTCGACGAGGTCGGTGGCACCAGCGGCCCCCTCATCGGCCTGCTCTTCCAGGAGATCGCCCGGGCCCTGGCCGCCTCCGAAGACGTCCGCGAGGGGTGGCGGACGGGTGTCGCCGAGGGCCTGGCCGCGATCCAGCGTGTCGGGGAGGCGGAGCCGGGGGACCGCACCATGGTCGACGCGCTCGCCCCCGCCCGGGACGCCCTGGCCGCGGGGGAGGGATACGCAGGCACGGCCCGTGCCGCACTCTCCGGAGCCCGGGCCACCGCCGACATCCGGGCCCGCCGGGGCCGCGCCGCCTACGTGGGCGACCGCGCGCTCGGAGCCCCCGACCCCGGAGCGACGGGCGTGGCCCTGCTCTTCTGGTCGCTGGCCGGAGTGGCCGAACCCTACGCGGCGACGGACACCCTGGAGGAAGTGCTGCGGCAGGTACGCGCCGACGGGTGACGCCCCAACCCCCGAACTCGGGGACAGCGTCCGGTCGCGGCACTTGCGCCCTGCGAGAGGGACGGGCCAACGGGTTCGCTCCCGTCGGCCCGTCCCTCTCGCCGTCGTCACGTGGGGCTGCCGCATCGCGCGGCCGGGTTGGATTGGAACTTAGCTTAGGCTAGCCTAAGTGGGTGTCGAAGATCCCTGAGTTGATGCCCCGGCAGCCCCGCCTGTTCCGCTGCAGCGTCGTGCGCAGTGAGCGCTACACACCCTCGATGCAGCGTGTCACGGTGGCTGGTCCCGACCTCGCCTCGTTCCACTGGCAAGGCTACGACCATTGGTTCCGGCTGTTTCTGCGGAAACCACACCAGGAGAGGTTCGTCCTGCCGGAGATCTCCGGACCGACCTGGTGGAAGCCGTTCCTCGCCACTCCCGAGGACGAGCGGGCGCACTGCGCCAACTACACCGTGGCCGGCTTCCGTCCCGATACGGGCGAACTCGACATCGACTTCGTCGTGCACTGCGGAGCCGGCGGCGAACCGGAGGGCACCGCGGCGATCTGGGCCTGCGGCGTGACCCCCGGCGAGGACCTCGCCCTCCTCGACCAGGGATTGCTGTTCGACTGCCCCGACGACGCCTCCGACGTACTCCTCGTCGCCGACGAAAGCGGTCTGCCCGCCACGGCCGGCATCCTGCGCGCCCTTCCGCGTGACGCCGTCGGCCGTGTCATCCAGGAGATTCCGACCGCCGGGGACCGCCGTGACCTCGACGCCCCGGCCGGAATGAGCATCACCTGGGTGGTACGTGACGACCCGTCCGCGGTTCCTGGCGCCGCCGCACTGGCGGAGTTGCGTGGGCACGTCCCGGCCCGTCCGACGGGCTATGCCTTCATCGTGGGGGAGTCGACACTCGCCACGGAGGGCCGCCGCCACCTGCACCGTTCGGGACTGCCGAAGTCGCGCATCACCTTCTCCGGATTCTGGAAGCGCGAGTCACATGAGAAGGCCACGGCCTGACCGGCGCCGGTCAACCTCAACGCATGCGCGTCACGGTCCACGCCACCCGGGAGGGGCAGGCCATCGTGGCCGGCCTCCGCAGTTGGTGACCCACTGCCCGGCCGCGGAGATCCATGGCCGGTTGTGGTTCATGGCTGACCGTGCGAGGCGTTGAGTGGACGTCAGCGACGGCGCAGCATCATGACGACGGCGATGATGATGATAATGACGACGATGGTACCCAGGCCTATGTACACGGTTTTCTCTTTCCTTCGGAAGAGTGGCACCCGTCAGTGCCGCAGAGGACCGGGTGCCCCCGTTGGGGCCTTTCAGCCCGGGCCGGTGGTTTTGTTGCTCCGCCGTGTCCTGCAGCCGCACTCCGGGCGGGAGCACCTGTCCGCGATCTGTCCGCCACTGAACCCACCCCGATCTCACGTCGGTGCGTCAAGGCGGGATGCCTGCTGAGTCGGTGCGAAGCGCGGTGCCGGTGGTAGTTGATGACCTCCTTGAGCGTAGAGGAACGGCGCACCGAAACGAACAGGAAGGCAGCCGCTCGCGCAGCGACTGGAAGTAGGCAGGGCACACGGGGCCCGGTCGTCCTCGCGCGGGGACCGCAGCCGACGCGGCGCCGTGCCCCGCTGCGGCACTTTGATGCCGACCAGCGTTGGATGCAGCTCTTCCTGCGGGAGGGACGTGATCAGGAGCATGCTTGATCGCGGATCGGAGCCGGCCGGGAGTTGGTGGATGGCGGCAGCTCGGTGTTGAGCCTGTCGGAAGGCACGCGCTCGATGCGAGTCCAGCCCCTCCAGCCCCGATCCTCCAGGATCGCCACCACCCGCTCGGCGCCCGGTGAGGACTCGACCATGGTCGAGTCCAACAGGTCGACGAACTGGTCGTCGAAGCCGTCAGCACCCACCTCGCCGGCCTCGACGGCGCGAATCATCAGACGCTCCACGACGTCGGCGACCTCGACGACCCGCGGATCGTCGACCGGCCAGTCGAGTGCCGAGCTGAGAAGGCTGTAGAGCTTCACTATGTCAGGGTCGTCCAACTGCTCGTGTTTCTTGGCGATCACGGCGTCGATCAGGTGCGGCACCTGGGCGGCGATCATGATCCAGGCATCCCTCTCCATCTCGATGTACCGCTCCTCGACGCCGAGCGCGCGCAGCCGGTCGAGGTAGTCCACGACGCTCTGCGGCAGCGCCAGGTGCTCTCCGGCGGCGAGTCTGACGAGCCGTTTGCGGGTGGCCTGCAGCCGCCGGACCTCGGCGCGCAGGTCCTTGTCGATCTCCTGGACGCCGTCGGCGAACTCCTCCGGGCCGGCGTCGAGGAGTTCCTGCACCCGGGCCAGCGGCACGCCGGCATCTGTCAGGGTATGGATCCGGATCAGTCGCACGACCGCGGCAGCGTCGTAGATCCGGTAGCCGGACCGGTCGCGTTCGGGCTCCGGCAGCAGCCCGATCTGGTGGTAGTGGCGTAC
This sequence comes from Streptomyces sp. NPDC048484, assembly GCF_040651415.1. Taxonomy (NCBI): domain Bacteria; kingdom Bacillati; phylum Actinomycetota; class Actinomycetes; order Kitasatosporales; family Streptomycetaceae; genus Streptomyces; species Streptomyces sp. NPDC048484. The sequence goes on along the minus strand of NZ_JBEZJY010000046.1, from coordinate 61,620 downwards.
CGCCCGTACCGTCACCCCGGCGGACGCCGCAAGCTGGCTGATGGTGAGCATGTTCCTCAGACTGCCTCAGGCGATCTTCCGGCGATAGGCGGCCATCGCGAAGACGTACGCCACGACGAGGATGCCGACGCACCAGGCGAGGGCGGTCCAGATGTCGTCGCCGACCGGCCGCTGCGCGAACAGGTCGCGGATCGTGTTGACGATCGACGTCACCGGCTGGTGCTCGGCGAAGGCGCGCACCGGGCCGGGCATGGTCTCCGTGGGCACGAACGCCGAGCTGATGAACGGCAGGAAGACGAGCGGATAGGCGAACGCGCCCGCGCCCTCGACCGATGCCGCGGAGAGCCCGGGGATCACGGCGATCCAGGTCAGCGCCAGGGTGAACAGGAGCAGGATGCCGGCGACCGCGAGCCATGCCGGCACTCCTGCCCCTGAGCGGAAGCCCATGAGCAGAGCGACGCCCAGAACGATCACGAGCGAGATCAAGTTGGCGACCAGGGAGGTGAGGACATGCGCCCACAGCACACCCGACCGTGCGATCGGCATGGACTGGAATCGCTCGAAGATCCCGCTCTTCATGTCGGTGAACAGCCGGTACGAGGTGTAGGAGATGCCCGACGCGATGGTGATGAGCAGGATGCCGGGCAGCATGTAGTTCACGTACGAAACCGACCCTGTGTCGATCGCGCCGCCGAACACGTAGACGAACATCAGCATCATGGCGACCGGCGTGATGACGGTCGTGATGATGGTGTCCAGGCTGCGTGTGACATGGCGCAGGGTCCGCCCCGTGAGAGCAGCGGTGTCACCGAAGAAACTCGTGGTCATCCTTGGTCCCTACTTGTCCGTGCCGGTGGCTTCACGCTTGTCGTCGTCGCCGACGATCGCGAGGAAGATCTCCTCAAGGGTCGGCTGCTTCTCGACGTACTCGACCGTGGCGGGCGGGAGGAGCTGTTTGAGTTCGGCGAGGGTGCCGTTCGCGATGATCCGACCCTTGTGGAGGATCGCGATGCGGTCGGCGAGCTGTTCGGCCTCGTCCAGGTACTGCGTGGTGAGCAGTACCGTCGTGCCGTACTCAGCGAGTTCCTTGACGGCATGCCACACCTCGATGCGCCCCTCGGGGTCGAGCCCGGCCGTCGGCTCGTCCAGAAAGATCACCGACGGATTCCCGATGAGGCTCATCGCGATGTCCAGCCGGCGGCGCATCCCACCCGAATACGTGGACACCTTCCGCGTGCCGGCCTCGGTCAGCGAGAAACGCTTCAGCAGGTCGACCGCGATCGAACCCGGATCCTTGAGGTGGCGCAGCCTGGCGACGAGTACGAGGTTCTCCCGACCGCTGAGGATCTCGTCTACGGCCGCGAACTGCCCGGTGAGACTGAAGGACTCCCGCACGTCCGCCGGTTGCGTGGCGACGTCGAAGCCATGGACACTGGCTGTTCCCGCGTCGGCCTTCAGGAGCGTGGCGAGGATCTTCACGGTGGTGGTCTTGCCCGCCCCGTTGGAGCCGAGCAGAGCGAAGATGTTGCCCCGCGCCACTTCGAAGTCCACGCCGCGCAGCACTTCGAGTTTCCCGTACGACTTTTCCAGACCTCGTACGCGAATCGCCGGGTCGGCGATCGATTGGGCCACCATGGTCATCTGCCTCCTTTGCCGAGCTGTTCCAGGCGACTGCGAGGAAGCTCCTGGCGGAAGGATGGAGGGTTGACCCAGCGTCAAGGTCAAGCCGCTCCGACCACGGCATCCAGATCGCCGGCGCCGATGCGAGCCGTCCCGAGGTCCGTTCCCATCGGGCAGTGGCCGGGCACAGCCTCTCCAGCGTCGAAGAAGTCCGAGATCGGTACGAACGTTGCGAGGGGCGAGGGGCGAGGGGCGGCGGCGGATCACGAGGTCGATCACCTGATGGCTCAGCGCGCTCGTACCACGCCGAGCTCGCACCTGCTCATCTCCGGTTGACAGCGGCCGTTTACTGGGATGAGTCAGCGTCGGTGGTGGCCGCCGCCGTGGCCGCGGCCTCAGGACGTGTTGGAAGAGATCCAGTCGTCGTTGTTCCGATGGCGGTCCAGTCCCACAGCCTCGAATTCATCCTCGCCAAGGCTCCTCCTCACGCGGAGTTGCCGAAGAGCCTGCGAGATCGGGCTGACTGTTCGTGAGAGCCACTTCTTCGTCGGCGCATCCAGCGGCCCCAGTACCAATGCCCCGTCAGCCCAGACAGCGGCTCGTTGCTCGCCGACTCCCCCGAAGTACTCGGCCTCCACATAGGCGATCGGCCCTGCGGCGGACCACTGAGCGAGCAGCGTCTCGAAGCCTCCCGGCAGCCGCCAAAATCCCAGGTTCCCGGCGGCACTGCCGTCTGTGATGGCGTCGAAGACCTCATCCGTCATCGGCATCAGCGACAAGCCCTGGCGAAGAGGTGCCACTCGGGCTCCAGGAACGTCTCGTGACGCAGCACGCAGCAGTTCGTCTCCTGCGATCACCGCCTGCAGTGTGTAACCCATCCCAGGGCCCTCCCCCACCGATTGGAGTTCCTTCTCGAAATGCCGGGCAGCCTCAAGGGCCGGCCCATGTCGGGGTCGTCGGCCAGCTGGCCTGCCAGGGCCTTCAGCACGTAGGGAACGTCTGCCCCGAGCCGGGCGGCGGTGTCGCGTACGTCCGGCTGGATTTCGACCTTCACGGCCTGGTGCTCCTTGGCTGGTCGGATGGGGGACGGTGCCCCTCACACAGCAGGGACATACGAGCCTACTTGCCAAGCGGGAGCGCAGCAGGGGCAAGGCGAGCAGTGGACGGCCGCCGTGGAGGACGACTCGATCTGGGAGCAGGGGGTCGGCGAAGGAAGGGGCCCGGAGAGGGGAATGGTGACCGCTGATGGCCGGCAGTGAACAACGCCCGCTGCGAGCTGACCCACGGCGTAACAGAGACAAGATCCTCGCGGCCGGGGTACGCGTGTTCGCCGAGAAGGGGCTGGACGCGCACCTGGAGCACATTGCCAGAGAGGCGGGCGTGGGCAGCGCAACCCTGTACCGCAACTTCCCCACCCGGGAGGCGCTGATCGAGGCGGTCTACCGCAATGAGGTGGCCCAGCTGTGCGATGCCGTCCCCGGTCTGCTCGCGGCGAAGCCGCCCTACGAAGCCCTGCGCGCTTGGACACGCCTCTTCCTGGACTACGTCACCGCCAAATTCGGCATGGCCGACGCCTTGCGTACCATCGCCGCGGCGGGAAGCAACCCGTACGGCCACAGTCGGGACATGATCCAGGCCGCCGTCACCGCTCTGATGGACGCGTGTGCAGCCGCCGGGACGATTCGCACCGACATCAGCCCCGCCGACATGGGTGCCGCCCTCGAAGGCATCGCCCTCACCTCGGCCAGGCCCGAACACCGGGCACGGGCCGAACGCCTGCTTGACCTCACCCTGGACGGCCTGAAGGCCCGTTCGTGAGCCAAGAACGGTCTGCTACGCGATTGAAGTCCAGGTCGTTGTAGGAGAAACACTCTCCAGGTGAGGGTGGGCTTCGCCGTCCGGGTATGCCGTGACGCACCGGTCGGGCGGCTGGTGCGAAGGCGGCGACTGCGTCGACGAGGTCGGCCGGAGCGTCCAGCGGGATCAGGTGGCCCGTGTCCAGGATCACCATGAAAGTCGGCTCCGGGGAGGTAGGGGCACCAAGTTGTCCCGGCGCGCAGCGAGTCGGTCCAGCCCAGCTGCGCGGGTCGGCGGTGTCGTCCCCGTCGTCGCCGGCCCCTTCGGTCCGACTGCCGCTGAGGGGCCCCGCGCCGGGCTCCCCCCCCTCAGGCCAGCAGGACGTCCTCGCCCGCCGTCACGGGGACGACCTGCTTGGCCGTCGGCGCCTCGGCCTTCACCGGTGTGCCGAAGTCCGAGAGTGTCATCGTCGTCATGGCCTTCATACCGCCGTAATGGGACAGCCGGGCCTGGACGGCGCGCCCTTTCCCGTCGACCCACACGTCCGCGTAAACGGGCATGTCGTCGCCCAGACTCTCGCGCAGGTCGTCCAGCCCCTGTTTCGTCTTCGTCGTCATCCGGAGTGTCGCGGTGGCGTGGTCGATCGTGCCCCGGTAGTGCACCGCGGGGGAGCCGTTCACCTGCTCCTTGCCCTCGTTCGACACTTGACGCATCGCCTTCATCTGGCGGAGCAGGTGCTCGGGGTCGTTCAGCGGCGCCCGCAGGAAAAAGCGGGTCAGGGCTTCGCTCCGGACGGCCGAGGCCCACTTGCCCTCGCCCACCGCCCGTGAGCCCTGCACATAGACGGTGTCGCCGACGAAGATCTCCTCGACGGGGTCCATGCCGCTGTCCTTGAGCTCCACCGTGAGTCGGCCCCTGTCACCCCCCAGGTCGAAGGCGCCGGCGATCGCGAACACATACGTCGTGGGGCTGCCGGCCGACCGCAGCTCGATCTTCTCGTCCACGCGGGCACTGTCCGCGCTCGTCCTCTCGATCGCGGCGCGCACGGCCGCCCTGTGATCCGCGGCCTTCTTCGCACTCTCCCCCGAGTCACTGTCCGGTCCGCCGGAACAGGCGGTGCAGAGCAGGAGGACAGTGGCGGAGAGGAGGCGGGCGCGGCGCATGGGTTCTCCGAGGATCGGTACTGCGTCAGGGTGGAGCCCGATAGGGCCTGTAGATCTTTGCACGAAACCGGTGACGCGGCCTGCGAGGGGCCCTGCGCTTCTCGGACAGCGGTGTTGAGGGTTCTCCGTGTGCTGCTGCCCCGCAACTCCTCGTACCCGGCGTGGACTTCTGCGGGAGCCTTGTGGCCGAGTCCGGAGTGGAGGGATTTTTGACTGTAGAACATCTCGATGTAGCGGACGATCGCCCTGTGGGTGCTCCGGCCATCGCCCAGCCGACAACAGCTTTGGTGTGGCAGTCGAGGATGGTTGCGAGGTAATAGGAACCCGGCTCAGGTGTGAACGCAGGTGAATCCGTGGCCCGTTACGTCCGGGAGCGTCACCGGTGAAGTTACGGGCCGGCAGGTCGGGCGTGGCCGACGTCGTACCATCGGCGATCGTGGTCGCCCGCCAGGGTCGCAGCTGGCATGACACCATCCACTCGTATACGTACGACCTGGCGGCGGGCGGTTCGGTGGTCGTGGTGCTGACCGGTCTGTTCGTCCTGACCTGGTGTCTGGCACCGCGCCACGGACTTCTGGCGAAGCTGGTCCGGCGCCCGGACGCCACGCCCCTGGTCGTGGCCGGCCGCTGAGCCCGGTTTCGGCCGCGACAGCGATTCACGACTGCTCCCGCTGTCCTTGCGACCGACAGGCCGCGAGGACAGCGGGAGCAGTGGGCCACCGGATGCGGTCAGTGTCCGGCGACGACGCCCGACAGTTCGTTGGTGCTCTTCGGTAGGGTCACTGAAATGATCTTCTTGCCGGTCTCCAGGTCGATGGCGTGCAGCGCCTTCTCGCTGGGGTCGGAGACGTAGGCGGTGTTGTCGCGGACGAACAGTGTGGGCCGGGGCTGCTGCCAGTCCAGCGGCTCCTGCCACTTGCCCACGGCCGGGATCTTCTTCTCAACCTTGCCGCTCGCCGGGTCGAGCACGTGGATCGCCCCGTCGGTGCCGAGGACCAGCGCCTCACCCTGCGGGCCGCGGCCCAGTGACCGGAAGGAGTAGCTGGTGCCCAGGTCGACCAGGCGCAGCTTCTTCTTCTCGGTATCGATGAGGGAGATGCGGGTGGGCCTCTCCAACTCGGCCTCCGCGTCGGTCTTGTAGTCGCCCAGGAGGACCGGAGAGGCGTCGCTGCCGGCCTGGTTGCCGATGCGGCCGTAGCTGTCCGGGGCGTTGACCTTGCTGAACTTGCCATCCTTGTAGATCAGGATGCCGTCCTCGCAGCCGACGGCGATGGCCTCGTTCTTGGCAGCCGCCTCACCGTGCACGCCGGGGCATTTCTCGTAGCGTGCGATCTCCTTGTTGTTCTTGTCCAGCACCAGCACGCCGGTCCGCTTCTCCTCAGTGCCCAGTGTGCTGAGGAGTTCGCCGTTGGCCAGCTCGATGGCGACACCGTGGTGTGCCTCGGCGGAGGCGTAGGTGCGTCCTTCCGGCTTCTTCCCACTGCGCAGGTCGGCGGGGTCGAAGACGTTGACTTCTCCGGTGCCGTCGGTGAAGAGCACCGTCTTGCCCGCGTGACGGACGACGTGACCGGGCTTGGAACCCTTGTACTTGAGGTCGGTGAGGGTCTGCCCGGTGGCGTCGAGCATGCGGAAGCCGGTGTCGGTGGAAACGACGACGTGGTCTTTGTCGCCCGCGGGGTTGACGCGGTTGAAGCCGGGGAGTTGCAGGGTCTTGGTCGGCTTGAGGCTTTCGCCGTCCAGGATGTACAGACCGCCGTCGAAGCTGGCGACCAGCGGGTCCTTGACCGCGGCGGCGGGCGTCGCGCTCGCGGTGCCCTCGGTCTTGGCATCGGAGGAGGAGTCGTCTCCTCCGCAAGCGGTCAGAACCGTGGACACCGCCAGGGCCAGTGCCGTTCCCGTGAGAGCTCTGTTGCGTATCGACTTGTTCATCGGTGTGTTCCTTTCCGGGCCGCTCGGTGGCGGCAGCGGTGTGTGACGGTTCCGGTCCGTCGGCCGGTGTGCGTGGCAGTAAGGGGAGTCAGCCGGCGGTCAGGCCGTCGGTCATGGCGGTGGTGTTGGCGCGCATCATCCGCAGGTAGGTGTCGGCGCCCTCGCCCTGCGCGGTCAGCGACTCCGAGTAGAGCTCGACCACTTGGACCCGGTCGTCCAGTTCCGTGCGCAGGACCTCGGCGAGCTTCGTGGGCTGGGAGGAGTCGGCGAACACTGTGCGTACCCCGGCCTTCTCCATCGCCACGGTGAGCGAGCGCAGGTCGGAGGAGCTGGGTGAGGCCAGCGTGGTGCCGCTGGGGACGACCGCGCCTGTCACCTGGAAGCCGAAGCGGTCGGCGAGGTAGCCGAAGACGTGGTGGTTGGTCACCAGGGCGCGCCTGCTCTCCGGGATGCGGTCGAAGGACTTCTCCATCCAGGCGGTCAGCTCGCCGAGTTGCTTGTCGTAGCGGTCGGCGTGGGCGCGTATCGCATGCTCGTCCACGCCGTCGACGTGCTCGACCACCTCGTCGGCTATGAGGCCACTGACCTTGCGGACCCGGTCGGGATCGGTCCAGAAGTGCGGGTCGGGCTGTCCTTCTCCGTCCTCGGGGCCGCCGTCGTCGGCCGTGTGGAAGGCGAGCGGGTCGGCCGCCTCGCCGACCGCGAAGGTGGCGACGCCTGACTCACGGGCGGCGTCCACGTGCCGCAGGACGTTCTCCTCCAGTCCCAGGCCGTTGTAGACCACGAGGTCGGCGCGCTCCAGTTCGGCGGCCTGCACCGCCGACAGGCCGAAGGAGTGGGGGTCGGCGTTGGGCTTCATCAGGACGGTGACGTCGGCTTCGTCACCGACGATCTCCCGGGTGATGTCGCCGAGGATGTTGGTCGTGACGACGATGCTCGGCTGGTCCCCACCGGTGGTGCAGGCGGAGGCCGCGGCGACTGTGGCGAGGGCGAGCAGGCCTACGATCAGGCTGCGCAGCCGTGCCACGCTCACCCGTACGCGCTGTTTCGCCTTGGTCCGGCTCATCGGCCGGTCTCCGCCATGAGGACCGGCTCGATGTCCAGGTCGAAGGTGCGCGCGATGCGCAGGTCGTCGTTGTAGTCGATCTCGAACACCCTCTTGCCCTTGGGGTCGTTGATGTAGGCGCGGCTGCGGTCGACCTCGATCACCGGGGCGCTGCCGTTGGTGCCGGCCGGGTCTTCTCCCGTCAGGAGTGCCTTGGTCCGTGCGACCTGCTTCCCGGTGGCGATGTCATAACCGTGCAGCGAGCCGTCGGTCTCCAGGACGAGCAACGGGGAGCCTTCTCCGGCGGTGTTCGCCGCGATGACGGGCCCGGTCTCCACCTGGGTCCAGGTCCGGTCGGTGACGTCCAGGACCCATACGGCGTCGTCTCCGGCCGGTGCGGTGAGGGTGTCGCTGCCGGGGCGCTGACGGAAGGTGGTGGCCCGTTCGTTCGGTGGGACGTCCTGGGGGTAGGGAATGGCCTCGGCGGTGAAGGCTCCGTCCTTGTGGCTGACGAGCAGGGCGCCGTCGGCGCAGCCCAGCACCACCCCGCGCCGGGTGACGGCGTCACCCCGGGGCTCTTCGCACTCGGCGTCCGGGGAGGCGACGTGCTCGCCCTTGCGGTCGAGCACGACGAGCTTCGTCGTTGCACCCTCTTGGGCGAACGCCAGCAGGTGTTCCGCGTACGGTACGACGGCACCGGTGTAGGTGCCCGTCAGCGTCCGGGAAGACGCGATCCTGCCCTTCTCCAGTTTGCTGCGGTCGTACAGAACTGTCCGCCCGTCCTCGCCGGTCACCGTGGTCACGACGATGTCGCTGCGCACCTGCGACCGGCCGCCCGCGGGCAGTTCACCGACGTCGCGTATCGCCGCGCTGTAGTAGTGGACGTGATCGCCGTGATCCACCATCCAGGCGCCGCTGTCGAGGACGTGCGTGCCGCCGGGGGTGTGCAGGTAGCCGAATCTTCCGTCCGTGCCCAGCCGGACGGCGCCTTCCACCCGGGCCGTCCTGTGCGTCTTGCCGGTGATGAGGTCGAGGACGCGGCTGTCTGCGCTGTCGGTGTCGTTGAGGAGCAGGCGGGACTGCTGTTCGGCAGCCTCGCGTGCTCCCTCCACGTATCCGTGCTGAGTGGCGGAGGCGGACCCCGTCACTGGTCGGGAGGCGCTGTCCTTCTGTCCCGCGCAGCCCGTGGCGAGCAGCGCGGTGAGTACCAGTGCGGCCGAAGCCCATGGAGTGACGTTTCTGCGGACGGTCATGACGATCACCTCGGGCTTCTTTCAGTTGACTTCGAGGGCAGGAACGGGTCCGAGGCGGGCACGGCGGTGCCGCAGGCCGGACACCACGTGGGAGAGGAAGAACAAGGTCACCGCGAGGGCCGAGACGGTCGCACCGGCGGCGGTGCTCAGGTGCCAGGACAGGAGCAGTCCGCCGAACGTGGCGGTGGCGCCGAGGAGTGCGGCGAGCGCCATGACCCCGCGGACGCTGCGCGCCCATGGCAGGGCCGCCGCCGGCGGAGCTATGAGCAGACCGAGGACCAGCAGCGTTCCGACGATGTGGAACGAGGCGACGATCGCCAGACCGAGCAGGCCCAGCAGTACGGCGTGGGCCAGACGCGGGCGCAGCCCCAGGGTTTTCGCCTTGCGTGAGTCGAACGCCAGGGCAAGGAAGGCCCGATGACCGAGCGCCGACACCACCAGCGCCACGAGCAGTGCCACTGCCAGCAGCAACAGGTCCTGCTCGCGGACGGCGAGGACGTCGCCGAAGAGGAAGCCGGTGAGGTCCACCGCGAAGGACTGCGAGCGCGACACGATGATCACGCCGAGCGAGAGCATGCCGACGAAGAGCAGACCGATGCCGGTGTCCTGCGACAGCCGCCGTACACGCCCCAGTACGGAGACGCCCGCAGTCATGACGGCGGCGCTGGCCACCGCGCCCACCAACAGGTTCCCGCCGAGCAGCGCGGCCAGCGCGATCCCCGGCAGCAGGCCGTGGGACATGGCGTCGCCGAGGAAGGCCATCCCCCTCAGAACCACCCAGGTGCCCGCCAGCGCGCAGATCGCGGACACCAGCATCCCGCCCCACAGGGCTCGCTGCACGAAGGTCACCTCGAACGGGGCCGTCAACCATTCCATGCCGGGGACACTACAATGAAAATCATGTTCAAAGAACCGGGCCATTCGCCCGCCCCGCCCTTGGAGTGGACCCCGCGCGTCCGCTTCACCGACCTGTGCGCGGGCTACCCAGGACGTCCCGTGTTGCGCCAACTCAGCGCCCGGATACCGAAGTTGGCGACAACGGCGCTCGTCGGACCGAACGGCAGCGGCAAGTCGACCCTGCTCGGCGTTCTCGCCGGTGTGATCCACCCAACATCCGGCGAACTGCGCCACGACGGAAACCGGCCCCCCGCGTTCGTACCGCAGCGCGGGGCCGTCGGTGACACCCTGCCGCTCACCGTCCGGCAGGCCGTGGAAATGGGGCGCTGGGGCGAGCGCGGGCCGTGGCGCCGGCTGACCCGCCGGGATCACGCGACCGTCGAGACTGCGCTCGACCGGCTGGGCATCGGCGGCCTCGCCGCACGCCAACTGGGAGAACTGTCGGGCGGACAACGCCAACGCGCCCTGATCGCCCAGGGGTTGGCACAGGAGTCGGATCTGCTGCTCCTCGACGAGCCGACCACGGGTCTGGACCCGGAGGCGAGGAGGCGGATCGGGGCACTCCTGACGGCACTTGTCGCCGACGGCGTCACCGTCGTCCAGGCCACACACGACCTGGAGGTCGCGCGCACGGCGGACGCCTGCCTTCTGCTCCAGGACGGTCGCCTCGCCGGACAAGGACATCCCGACCAGGTCCTCACCACATCGGCGCTGACCCGGATATGGCAGCCCTTCTAGGCCCGGACTTCGCGGGTCGTTGATTCGTATGGTGTGACCGGTCCGGGGGTGTCCTCGGGCTGGGGTGTGGCGTTGAGTGGGGTGTGTCGAAGATTTCCCGGTCCCCGCGGCCACGGTCCCGGCGTCAGCGCTTTGAAGTAGCGGTGACGTCCGTGGTGGAGAAACGTCTGGGCGCTCTGCCTGTCGTTTCCGAGTTCACTCGTCGGCTGGATCTGGCCGGGATCGTCGACGCAGTCTGCCCTGGTGGAGCCAGCGCTCTGGTCACGCACGGGCAGGTGATCGAGGCGCTGGTGGCCAACCGGCTGACCGCGCCCGCACCGCTGGTGCGAGTCGGGGACTGGGCCCGGACCTGGGCGGTGGAAGAGGTCTTCGGAATTGACGCCGGCCTGCTCAACGACGACCGGCTCGCCCGGGCTCTGGACGCGATCGCCCCGCACCTGGAGCACATTGCCGGGACGGTCGGAGCGAGGGCGATCGCCGAGTTCGGTATCGATGTGTCCCGCCTGCACTGGGACATGACCAGTATGTCCGTCCACGGGGACTACCCGGCCGAAGGCCAGGACGAGGACTTCCCGGTCATCAACTACGGGCACCCCAAAGACCGGCGGGCGGACCTGAAACAGGTCCAGGCCGGACTCACGGTGTCCGCCGACGGCGGGATCCCGGTGCATGCCCGGGTCTTCGGCGGCCCGGCGGCCGAGGTCTCCCAGGTCGTCGGCGCGATGAAGGACCTGCGCACGATGGCCGGGCCCCGCGACTTCCTGCTGGTCGCCGACTCCAAGCTGGTGTCCTATGCCAACGTCTCCGCGCTGCTGGTGGCCGGGGTGCACTTCGTCGCCCCGGTGCCGCCGCGCAGATCAAGGACGAGGTCTATGCCGCTCTGGATCTGGAAGGGGGCACGGTTGTGGACTGGGTGCCCGAGCGGGACACGGACAAGCCGGCCGAGCGCGCGAGAAGTACCGGGTGCTGGAGGACACCCACACCCTGAAGGGGGCCAGGAAGAGCGATCCCGAACTCACCGTCCGCCGGATCCTGGTCCACTCCACCACGAACGCCGCAGGCCAGCGGGCCGCCCGGACCAAGCGCCTGGCCAAGGCCACCGAGGAGATGAACAAGCTCGGCGCCTCGGCCGGCGGACGGCACTACAAGAGCACCGAGAAGATCATCGCCCGCATCGGTGTGATCACCGCCAAGCGCCGGGTCACCTCCTGCCTGCGTTCCACCGTCACCGAGGACGACAGTGGCATCCCCTCCCTGACCTGGCACTTCGACCAGGAAGTTCTGGAAGCGGAGGCCGCCGTCGACGGCTGGTACGCACTGCTGACCGCCCTGACCGCCCTGACCGCCCTGACCGCCCTGACCGCCCTGACCGCCCTGACCGCCCTGACCGCCCTGACCGCCGAGCAGGCAGACCCTGCCCAGGTCCTGATCCACTACAAGGGGCAGGGCACGGTCGAACGCCGCTACCACGACTTCAAAGGCCCCCTGGCCGTCTTGCCGGTCTTCGTCCAGCACAACCGGCGCGTCGCCGCCCTGATCCAGGTCATCTGCCTGGCCCTGCTGGTGTTCTGCCTCATCGAACGGCAGGTCAGACGGGCCCTGGGCCCCCGAGCAGACCATGACCGGGCTCTACCCCGACAACCGCCGGGCCCGCCCCACCGGCCGCATGATCTTCTACCATCTCGGCGAACTCACCCCGCGGATTGGCCACATCACCGATCCACCCACCGTCCAGATCACCCGTGGCGTTCAACTCCACCTCCTCGATACCGACATCGGACAAACCCGCTGGCCACAGACCTGAAACGGTGACCCGCGAAGTCCGGGCCTAGAGTGCCGCCATGCCTCCGTCTGATGTTCTAAGGAAAATCTCGCTCAGGGAAGAGATCTCGTCGATGCGGCAGCGGCAGCAGCGTCGGCGGCGCTCGCGTCAGCGTCGGTTCGCCACGGCTGCCGCAGCCGGTCTCGCCGTGATCGCCGGAGGCTTATGGCCGCTCCTGGGCACCGGGCCGCAGCCGGGCGACCATGGCCATATGCGCCGTCGACGGCACCACCCTGCGCGCCGACGTGGACGCGGATGGGCACCTGGACGAGATCCTCTACCAGAAGGGCGAAGGTGCCGGCTCGGTGGTCTTCCGGGGAGGAGATCACCGCACCACTGTCAGTGTGGGCGATGCCCGCGGGTTCTGGCAGAAGCTGCGAGGCGCGCCGAAGGAGGACATGGCGACGCGGGGAGCCTTCGGCGACTTCGACGGTGACGGGTACCTCGATCTGGCGCTCTTCTACAGTCAGGGCGACGAGGGCGACAGCCCGCGGGACAGCATGCTGGCGCATGAGGTGCACTACGGGCCTCTTGCCCGCGACCTGACCAGTGACCGGACCGGCACCATCCGTATGGGTAGCCCGGCGTTCGTGTTCGGGGTGTGGGTCACCGACACCGACCGCGACGGCCGCGTCGAGCTCCAGGTCCTCCAGTCGAGCGGGGACGGCGTGGCTGTCCGCCATGTCGGTCGTCAGAGTGACAGCGGGATCTCTGTGAGCGGCGAGGAGGCCGACTCCTACGCAGGGGCGGACTGGCCCGAGACGGAGCTTGCGCAGGTCGACTTCCGTGCCTGCGCGGCTCACTAGCGCGAGGACCCGCTGGGCCAGGTGCGCAGGGTGAGCTGCGGTCCAGGTCCGGCCGGGAGGTCAGACGGTGTCGACGTCGCCGCGCTTGATGCCCGCCACGAAGGAGGAGAAGGCGCCGGCGGGGAGCGTCAGGACCGGGCCGGCCGGGTTCTTGGAGTCGCGTACGGGGACGATGCCGCGCGGGGCGACGAGGTTGGTGGCGACCCACCCCACCCAACGCCACACTCCGGCCCGAGGACACCCCCGGACCGGTCACACCATACGAATCAACGACCCGCGAAGTCCGGGTCTAGGTTTTGAAGCCGCTACCTCCTCCTGTTAATAATGAATACCGTTTTCATGTAGCGTCGAGGCTCCACTCGTCTCTGGAGGCTGCCATGACGGCACGGCGTGAGGTGTCCCTGGGCACGGCGCAGGAGACCTTGCTCATCCCGCTGTACGGGCGGGCGATGGAGGACCGTAAACCGGAAGCCGCACTGCGTGACGCCCGGGCCGAGGAGATCGTCTACGACTTCGCCCGCTTCGACGGCCTGCCGAGTCTGGTGGGTTCGGTCCTGCGCACCTCCTTGTTCGACCAGCGGGTGTCCGATCTGCTCACCCGCCATCCCGAGAGCACAGTTGTGGAACTCGGCGCCGGGCTGAACACCCGCTATGAGCGGATCGACAATGGCCGGGCAGCCGCGTGGTCGGACGCAGTTCGGGCTGGTGTGGCCATCGAGGCAGCCGGGGGTACGACGGTAACGGCGCTGGGCCTGGCCGCCGAACCAGGCACCGGTGGCGACTCGGCTCACAGGAGGGCAATATCCGGTAGGCCGCCGCTGGCCTCAGCCGGCGGCGGATACAACCGTGCCGCCGGTCAGGGCAGCCCCATACTGCCCGTCGCCGTCTCTCGAAGCAGTGCCGAGAGTGTCATCGGCGTACAGGCGCGACAGGCGCGCAACGCCCATCATCACGAATCGATTCGATCCAAGATCGGGACCATACTCGGACCGGCCTTCCGCAGCTTGTCGCGATCGGAGCAGTTCTCGCTGGTCAAGCAACATCTGAGCTGTGTACCACCAACAGACGAAGAACCCGCTGGCAGGCTCCTGCCCTACCCATGGCAATCACTCAGCGTGTCTACGGGCGCGCCTCAGTGGGACTGGCCTATCCCTCGCAGTAGCTGTAACGCGGGCCAGTTCTGGGAGAATTTGGGGAGTCCGAGCAGCTCTGGGGAGCACGTAGGGAATCGACTACACAACCGGGCACGAGCCTGAAAGAACGCGAAGGAAGAATCAGCGCAGGTCAGATACCTGATCTACCGCGTTGCTGCAGGTCAGGGTCACCTGGTGGACGACTTCAAGAAGATCTTTTCGTCTGACAGAGGCGTGCACTCCCTGCCCGGACGTCCGCTACGGACAGCACAGTCAGGCTTCGCTCTGGCGGATGCATGAGGTATGAAGACGTCCGTGACCAAGCCGTCCCAGACCGCCACCCAGCACGCGTTCATCGCCCTTGCACCGCCCGACGATGCAAAGAACGAACTGGCGCACGCACTGAGCCCAGCCTATGCCGCCTGTCCCGACCTGCGCTGGAACCGCATCGAGGACTGGCACATCACCCTGGTCTTCCTGGGCGAGCTGCCCGTGCAGGCCGTCCAGCGGCTTTGTTCCCCCCTCGCCGACCTGGCGGCTGCCCACCCCTCGCTCGAACTGGCACTCCGCGGTGGCGGACACTTCGATGAGCGAGTGTTGTGGAGCGGCATCGAGGGCGACCTCGACCGACTGCACGAGCTGGCGGAAGCAGTACGGGCGCGGAGCAGGGACTGCGGCGTCGCCTTCGTCGAACGTCCGCTGCGTCCCCACCTCACGCTGGCCCGCGCTCGCCGCTACGACAACGCATCTGTGACGGCGGCAGCCGCCGGCCTCGACGGTTTCACCGGACGCCCTTGGCGGACCGAATACCTCCACCTGGTCGGCAGCACGGTAAGCGGCCACCCCGGTCCCCGGCGCTATCAAGACATCGGTGCATGGACGCTGGTCACGGGTCAAAGGCGCCTTGATCCGAAACAGCCACAGACTGTTGCGCTTGAGCACCAGGCCAGCTCAGGCCCCGCGATCATGCCAGCTCAGCCCCACGCGTCCTGAACCCGGCCGGGCAGTCCCTGGGAGTCGGGCCACCGCATGCTCCTCCGGTTACAGATGGCCGCGCCGGGCATGCAGCCGCACGCTCCGGGGCAACTGCACAACAGTTCCCGTCGAAACAGGATGGCGAGGTCATCGGCTGCAAGTGCTCCAGTCGCGTCGGGACAGGCACCAGACCCCATTCCCTTCGGCGTCTGACTCCGCGCGCTGGGCTACGGTCTCTCCGCGAGGAATAGCTCCAGTCCCGGCCGCCGTACGGAACCTTCTCGATGCGCTTGCCCGCTGGTTTCCAGGCCGTGCCGTTGCGCGTGGTTGACGACGGGCCGCCACTCCGCGACTTCATCGAACTCGCGCATCAGCATGCGGACCAGTTCTGCTCCGGCCCGCACGTTCATCCGCTGGAGCACGGCGTGGACACGCCAGTAGCGGTAGGTCTCCTGCCCGGGGCTCAGGACTGTGGGCGGATGTCGTCTCGTCGTCGACCCTTTTCTCGCACAGGGCTTGCAACGGCTCCGGAGATGGCTATGGCACGGCAAGGCACCAATCCTGGTACGGCGGCGGCTCTTCGAACGTTGGGAACGGGGTGGCCGTGGAACGGCGATGCGGCACCCGACGGCCGTCCAAATCCGGTGCGCGGTGCGCGGCTCCGCCGGCATGGTGAGGAGCCTCTGCTCACGGTGCGCCCGGCCGACGACGCCCTGTTACATGATCTTCATGACTTCACTGCCCGCCTGTTGTCTTGTACGACCTGCGGAAACGCGGCAACACGCGAGCCGACTACGGAAGGTGGGACGCCGGATTAAATATCCGGAGTGTTGACGTAATTCGGTGAGCGTTCCCATGCTGGAGACATGCCATCCACGGAAGGTCATCCCGCACGCGTCAGTCAGGGTACGGAGTACCCGTACCCCAGTTGTCGCACGGTGATGGCCGGCGCAGCCCGAGCAGGCGCAGCGGCCTGTCCAGGTCGTCGCTGACGACATCGCCGCGATTCCTCGGCCGGGGCACCGTCGATGCCCGCAGTCCCGGCTCCGCAGAGAGCTGGGCCCGCGCACGCACTTGAAAGGCCTGGCAGGCCGGAACACCGGGCCAAACAGGGCCGTTGACCCCACCCACCCACCCACCGTTCCGCAGACGTCGCCGTCTGCTTTTCACCCACGCAGGCAGGGCAAACCATGGGGTTTCCCCGAGGACAACAGAGAAAGTGACTGATGACCCGCAGTGAGAACAGGTTCCATGTCGGCCGGCGGTCCCTCCTGGCGGGAGTCGCCGGCGTGGGAACGAGTGCCGCACTTCCGGCGGTCGCCGCGCAGGCGGCGCCGGGGGCGTCCGTATCGGCCGAGTCCGCGGCGGCACGGCGGTACCCGTCGAACTGGCCCGACCCCGAATTCTACGGTCTGGCGGACACCCGGCTGGACCTCTGGCCGCGGGAGGACAACTCCTTCGTCCTCCCGCTGGAACTGCGCCCCCGTGACAAGGAGCGCGGCGTGGTCTGGATACGGGACACCTACGTCAACTGTTTCGTCGTCGGCGGCCGTCCGCTCTACGTCGCCACCGGAACCACCCGGGTGCCAGGACTCGGCGCTGCCGCCCCGTGGAACGACGGCATCTTCGTATGGACGTCCCGCTCTCTGAAGGGGCCCTGGAAACTGGCGGACACGACCGGTATCCGGCCCGGCGCGGAGAAGGGCAAGGTGTGGTCGCCCGAGTTCGTCGACGAGAACACCGCGAGCCGCACGGTCGTCGCTCCGTGGCAGGAATACTGGTACGACGACCGGTTCGGCAAGCGCGGCCATGCCTGGGCCCCGGAACTGCACCACTTCCGCGGCAAGTGGTACATCGTCGCGTGCACCGGCGACTACGCCAAGAAGGTCGGCTCGTTCATGCTCGTGAGCGAGGGCGGGCCCGAAGGCCCGTACCGGCTCGTCGAAGGCAACCTGCGGAAGCCGTTCGGTGACCCGGTCACCGGGGGGCCGAGCTCCATCGAGCCCGGCGCCTACCACCACATCGACGGCGGCCTCTACTCCGAGGGCGACGACGCGTGGCTCGTGCTGCACAACAACCTGTATGCGAAGTTCACGGACGACATGGAGGACATCGTCACGACGACCAACCTCCCGACGTTCCAGCAGCGGCCCTACTCGCCCGAGCCCTATCTCGAAGGCGCGTACGTGTTCAAGCACAAAGGTAAGTACCACCTCGTCCACGCCGCGTGGAACCGGGCGTCCATCAACGCCGACGGCACCACCCGCCATGCCTACGACGTGCCCGCCACCGGGCGCGTGCAGTACCAGTACGACATGATCGTCGCCGTGGCGGACAGGTTCGAGGGTCCGTACTCGCAGCGGTACACCGCCGGTGTCGGCGCCGGCCACAACAACTTCTTCGCCGACCACAACGGTGACCTGTGGGCGACGTACTTCCTCAACCCGGCCTTCGGCTACTACTCCAACTCCTCGCGGATCGATGAGGCTGCCGTGCCTGGTGTCGTACGGCTGGAATGGACCGGCCCCGAGAACAACCGTCTGTACGTCCAGCGCCGGAAGTAGCGGTCGCACGATCATCCGTACCGGTTGGAGGCTCCGGGAGTACCGTCGCTGTCTGTGCCGCAGCCTGCCAGCACCATCATCAGGGCCGCGGCGACTGCCGCACCTCCCACCTCACGCGCCATCAAGGCCCCCACACTGTTCTCGTGAAGGAGGAGTGCCGCACGAAGAGATCATGCAGCTACCGGGATCAAGGTTCCGTCGAGTCTCAGCGACCTGATCGTGACCACCGCCGTGTTGTGCCGCGATGAACGACGCATCCGAAGCTTGTTGGTCTTGTGCCCACGCACTGCGCCCTTGCAGTGCAGCGCGCCGTGTCAGCGAAGGCGTCCCTTCCGCTGCGGCATTCGGGGCGCGGGCGGCCCTCGCGCAGGCTGCTGCAGGGGGGCAGCCGGTCAGCGATGTGATACACGGTGGCTCGGGGTCAGACCGGTCGCGGAGCCGGAGGCTGATCAGCGCGGTGATGGTGAAGGCTGCGACCTGGTAGAGCATGGCGTGCCGGAACGCGGCGTCCGTGTCGGCGGCGGGGGCGTAGTAGGCGAGTCCGGCCGCCGTCACCCCGATGGATCCGCCGAGCTGCTGTGCCGTGGGCAGCAGTCCGGAGACCGAACCGGCGGCGGGACCGTGCACCTGGGCCAGTACCAGGGTGAACACCGACGCGGTGAACGCGCCGAACGCGGCTCCGCCGACGGCCAGCACGGGCAGTGCCGCCTGGCGTCCCGCCGGCGAGCCGACGAGCGGGGCCAGTGTCAGACACATCCCGGCCAGCACCAGGGACGCGGCGGTGAGCACCGTCGGCCCGTGACGGCGGGTGAGCGCGGGCGCGGCTCTGCTGCCCAGAACGGCGGCGGCAGCGAACGGTGCCGAGGTCAGCGCGGCGGACAACGCCGAGTACCCGACGGCGGACTGAAGGTGGAGGAAGAGCAGGTAGGTGAAGGAGGGCACCCCCGTGTTGAACGCGAACACCAGCAACGTGCCCCGCCGCGCCGACCGGTCACGCAGTACCGCGGGATGGATCAGAGGGTCCGGCCGGTGGGGGAGGCTCCGGACGAAGTAGCCGAGGGCGGCCACGGCCACGGCGAAACCCGCCCACGTCCACCAGGGCCAGCCTGCTTCCCGCCCCAGCGCCAGGGGCAGGACCAGCGCGCAGGCTCCGACGGTGACCAGCAGCGCCCCCAGTTTGTCGACGCGGAGTCCGTCCGCCCCGCGGGTGCGGGGCAGCGCGGTCGCTCCGGCCAGCGAGGCGAGCGCCACCGGCACGGTGAGGAGGAGCACCGGCCGCCAGCCGAGGCCGAAGAGGTCGGCACTGAGGACGAGGCCGCCGATCAGCGGCCCGGCCAGTGACGCGACGGCCATGGTGGCGCCGTACAGGCCGAGGGCGCGTGGCCGGCGTGGAGCGGGGGTGGCGGCCTGGATGAGCGACAGGACCTGGGGTGCGACCAGACCACTGCCCGCACCCTGCACCAGCCGGGCCGCGATCAACGACGCGGCGTCGGGGGCACACGCACCGGCCACCGAGCCCGCGGTGAAGACCACGGTGCCCGCCACGAACAGCCGGCGGTAGCCGTACCGGTCGCCCAGCCGCGCGGCCGGGATGAGCAGGCACGCGTACGTCAGGGTGTATCCGGCGAGGACCAGTTGTACGGCGCCCGGCCCGGCGCCCAGACCGGCCTGGATCGCCGGCGTGGCGACCTGGGTGACAGTAACGTTGAGCAGCTGAACGAAAGTGGCGCTGAGCACCACCGGCAGCACAAGGCGTCGGCTGCTCACGGCAGCAGAGCCGCGGCGAGCTCACGGGGCCGGGCGGCGAACGGGCTGTGGCTGCCCGGGAGGGTGCGCACGGTGAACGGGTTGCCGGGCATGGCCCGGTCGGCTTCCGCGATCATCAGATCCTGCACGGCTGTCGGCAGCGCCCGGTCGTCCGCGCAGCGCAGGAAGGTCCGCGGGACGCGCCCCCACCGTTGCGGGGTCACGATGACCGGGGTGGTGGGGATCGTCAGCGGCAGATCGGGGCTCAGTGCCGAGCGCCAGCGGTCGAAGCGGTCCAGGGGGAGGTCGTGGTAGTGGGTCTGCCGCAGTTCCTCGACGTAGGCGGGATCCTGCGAGAGCGGGTTGATCCGCACGGCGCCCAGTTCCCCGGGGTCGCCGAGGTTGAGGCTCTGGCCCTGTGCCGTGGCGTTCTCGGGCGAGCCGAGATAGTCGAAGAACCGCGGTCGCCCGGCAGGCACGAAGGCCGAGAGGTAGGCGATCTCGTCGACCAGTTCGGGTGCCCGCTCGGCGGCCAGTGACGCGGGGCCGCCGCCGGCACTGTGCGCGACGAGTACGACATGACGGTGGCGGCGGGCCTGGCGCAGAGTGTCGAGCACAGCGTCGGCGCTGTCGTCCATCGTCACGGTGGCGAGCGCGGACTTCTCGGTCAGCAGGCCCGGCTGCCCCGGCTGAAGGTATCCGCTGGGCAGCGGTGCGTCGAAGCCGTGCCCCGGCAGGTCGATGGCCATGCTCGCGGCACCGCGTCCGGCGAGTGCGCGCTGCGTCGCCGCCCACTGCCCGGAGCCGTGCCAGGCCCCGTGCACGAAGACGAAGACGGTGTCCGCGGAGGAAGAATCAGTCATGCCTGCATTCCACGCGACCAAGCCTCGATCATCCAGTAAAAGATCTGGCAAGCTGGCCTACGATACTTACAAGGTATGGCCGGGAGGCTGACATGGAGGCGCGGCACCTGCGGTACGCACTGGCCCTCGCCGAGCACGAGCACTTCGGCCGGGCGGCCGGCGCCCTGGGCATCGCGCAGCCCCCGCTGTCCAAGCAGATCGCCGACCTCGAACGTGAGGTGGGTGCTCGCTTGTTCGATCGCACTCGCCAGGGGGTGTTCCCGACGGCTGCGGGCGCGGCCTTCCTCTCCCGGGCGCGCAGGGCGCTCGACGAGATCACGGCGGCCTCGGTCGACGCGGCCAGGGCGGCGCGCGGCGAGACGGGCCGGCTGCGCCTGGGGTTCATCGCCTCGGCGTTGCTCGAACCCCTGCCGGATGTCCTCGGCCGGTTCGGCCGCGAACGGCCCGACGTGCGGCTGGAACTGCACGAGATGGCGACCAATCGCAGCACGGCCGCGCTCGTCGCCGGAGAACTGGACGTGGCGATCGGCCTCGGTCCGCCACGGGGCGTCGGGGCCGAGCAGTTGGTATCGGTCCCGATCGGACACGACCATGTGGTCGCGGTCGTGAGCAGCACGCACCCGTACGCGGGTCAGCCGTCGGTGGACGTGGACCAGCTGCGACGGCAGCCGCTGATCGTGGCGCCGGGGGAGGACGAGCCCGCCGTCGTCACCGGACTGCGGACCCTGCTGGGCAAGGACTCCCCGGCGCTCTCCGGCGCGACCGTCGCAAGGGACATCCACACGATCATCGGCCTCGCCGCCTGTGGTGTGGGCGTCGGCCTGGGACCCTCCCGCATGCTGGCGGCCCCACGACGGGGCACGTGGTTCTGCGAGGTGACCCCGCGCACACCTCTGCCCGATCTCGTGCTGTCCTTCAGTGCCCGGGACCGTTCCCCGGCACTGAACGCCTTCCTCGACGTCATCCGCACCAACTGCCCCGATGTCGGCGCCGCACTTGACCACCGGCTCGGCCCACTCGGCCCATCCGGCCCACTCGGCCCACAAGAAGAAGGCGACCACGGCTCGATTCCTACCTGACCCTGCCTCGCCGAACGCGTAGGAGGAGTTCACCCCGTTTCTGCGCGTCGCTCACACACACCCAACGACCCAGAACCCACACCATTTCTGATCGCTAGGGCATCGTCGAGCGTTCGGTTCGCTCGATTGACAGCCTGCCTGCCGTGGATTGGGCTGCCCGGGGACGGGGACGGGGACGGGGACGGGGCGGCTGGGGTTCTGGCGGACGGCCTTTGTTGGGTATCGCAAGGGCAGGCCAACTATGCGCGGCGCGGCGGATGGTGAGTGTGGCAGTGCTTCTCCGCGATCTGCTTGGCCAGGTCGTACGCCGTCATCGGTTCCATGCCCGGCGCTGTACGGCGGCCTGCTGAATCGGCGGAACGGCGAGTCAGCGGCTACGCGGTGGCCAACCTGGCGCGGTACAGGAGCAGTTCACCACGAGGTCATTGGCACCGCTGTACGGCAGGGTCCGACCGGCGGCTGTTCGGGCTGCCGGCTCCCGGACATGGGTCGCTCGCATGACAACGACTTCACCGCTGCAGGAGGCTCTCCGCGACGCGGCACGGGCGCTGCAGAACGGCCGGTGGCAGATCGGGAAGCCCGACCTGGACGCGGCCGGCGTGCTCGGGGACCAGTTGTGGGCGCCGTTCCAAGACGCCCTGGAGGCCGAAGCGCCGGACCCGGATCGGGTACGAGCGCATCTGAAGGCGGTGCCGGCGGCGTGCGTGGCCGCGCTGCAGGTGCCTGCATCGGATCGGTTCGCCGAGCTACTGCGGATGGTGCCGCAGGCCCTGGCCGATGTGGAGCAGGACCAAGCCGTGCGGTTGTTGGGTCAGTTCGCTTCCTCGGCGGTCTGTCTTGATCGGAGCAGACCGCCGAGTTTGTGACCTGGGCTATTGCGCACCTTCTGAGTCAGCAGCCCGCACGTCTCCCACCTGTGCGGTTGCCAGGTGTTTTGGGACGAGCGCGGTGTCGGGTCGGCAGGGCGGGCACGCGTCGACGCCGTCGGCGAGGCCCTGATGCGGGCTGCCGGAGCGGAACTCGTGTGGACAAGCCTCCGGGTGGTTGACCCGTTCGATCACGTTGTGCGGCCGACGGCCGAGGAGTTTTCCCGAGCCCAGGTCGGACGGGCGGATCAGCGCAGTCCGGCGAAGAGATCGGTCTCGGGTACGGCGGAGCTGGTGGCGTCCTTGACACGTACGAACGTCTCCGTGCCCATCAGCTCGCCGAACCTCTCCTTGCCCATCTTGAGGAAGAAGATGTTCTCGCCCTGACTGGCGTGCGCGGCCAGTGCGTCGAACTTCTGACCGCTGAACGCGATGGTGTCCACCCACGTGCTGATCTCGTCGTCGGGGAGACCCATCTCGGCCATCGCGGCGGCTTCGGCAGGATCCGGCTCCGGCATGTCCGGATGAAGCTCGCGCATGATCTCGCCGAACTGCTGCATCCCCGAGCGGGGCATCGTCGTCCAGTACACCTTCGGTGTCAGCGCGGTCATCTCCAGCGCCGCCATCGTGATGCGGTGGGCCTGGATGTGGTCGGGGTGGCCGTAGAAGCCGTTCTCGTCATAGGTGACAACTACATCGGGTTGGTAGTGCCGCATGAGTTCCGCAAGTCGGGCCGCGCCTTCCTCCACGGGGGTCTGCCAGAAGGATCCGGGGGCGTCGTTGCTCGGCCAGCCCGTCATCCCGGAGTCGGCGTAGTCCAGCATCTCCAGATCGCTGACCTTCAGAACGTCACAGCTCGCCTTGAGTTCTTGACGGCGCATCAAGGCGACGGCCGCCGGATCGTGCCCGGGATCGCCCGGCTTGACACCTCCCGGTCCGTCACCGCAACCGCCGTCGGTACACGTCACGAGAACCGTGCGGATTCCTTCCGCCGCGTACCGCGCGAGGACGCCTCCGGTTCCGGTGGCCTCGTCGTCGGGGTGGGCGTGTACTGCCATGAGCGTCAAGGGCCTGTCAGCCATGAAAAAAATCCTCCTGCAGAAATTACGTCTCGGTCCGAGAATGGGCCGCGGGCGTACCGTGATCCTGGGACCCGGATCCTGGTGGGGCGGACGACCTTGTGGTCTCCGTGGTCCCCGCCCGCGGCGCCGGTCCCTCCGTTGATGCAACGGCGCAGGCCGGACCGCTGTTCCCGGCGCAGCAGCTTGGCTTCCGGGCGCCGGCCTTTCAACGCGAACGAGATACAGGCGCGACTCGCACGTCTCACCCGCACGTCTCAGCGCCACGTCGGAGCCGGTTTCCGTCCGGCACCAGCCGTGAGATTCCGACACGAAAATTGAGGCCCGACAGCTGGCACAGGGGCGTCGTCAGGTCAGCGGAGCAGAAGGTGGTGTCCCGCACGAGCCCAGGGTGCAACGGCGGTCTTCGGGGATCGGTGATCGTCCGATGGCGTTCGGCCGTTCAGACGCGGTCGTGGAGAGTGACCTGGTAGCCGTCGGGGTCGGCGAAGGTGAATGTCCGGCCGAAGGGGCCGTCGATCGGTGCGGAGACGATGGTGTGACCGTCGGCGGCGAGAGCATCGTGAATGGCCTGGACGTCGGTGGCGTGGAGCCAGATCGCGGCGCCGATGCCGGGCTGGGCCACGGATGCGAGATCGGTGCCGGGAACGATGTCGCGGAGTGCGAACGCGATCGGTTTCGTCTCGAAGACGACGGCGTGCGGAGGTCCGGCCTGCGAGCGGACGAGGCCGAGGTACTGCTCGTAGAACGCCTGCGAAGCGTGGAGGTCGCGCGCTTGGAGCGAGATGAAGTCGGGGCCGGTGGCGGGCATGATGATGCTCCTTCTTTTCGTGTCAGCTTTCTGACACAGGTCAACCTATGTCAGAATCCTGACATGAATCAAGACGGTGTCGACCTGAAGACGTCACTGGGATACCTGCTGAAAGGGGCGTCGAGTGCCCTCCGCGCAGCCATGGAGGAGGTGCTGCGGCCGCTCGGGATGAACGTGACGCGCTACTCCTGCCTCGAACTGCTGGCTCAACGGCCGGGCTTGTCGAACTCCGAGCTCGCGCGGGGTGCGTTCGTGACACGGCAGTCGATGAACGTGCTGCTCCAGGCCCTGGAACGAGAGGGCTACGTGACCAGGCCCGCGGAGGCACCCGTCGGAAAGGTTCTTCCCACGCGGCTCACGCCTCGCGGCCGACGGAGCCTGGAGAAGGCGACCGTAGCGGTCCGGTCCGTCGAGGTCAGAATGCTGGCCGGCATGACCGAGACCGAGCAGTCAGGCGCGCTCCGGATCCTGCAGAGCATGATCCATTCCCTGCGGGACGGCAACGACGGTGCATAGCTCGTTCCCCGGCACACGTCTCGCCGCGCCCGGACAGAAGTGCAGCCGAGCGTGAAAATCCGTGCCGGCGACCTCGAGACCCGACAGACCCCGACTGCACCCTCTTCTGTGATGAGCCACTGAAGCGCGAGGCCCCCGGCGGGCCTCAGCCGGGTCCGGGAGGCGCCGAGTGCGTCGGCGAGTTCCGCGGGATTGGCCGGCGCCTTGCGCAGGGCGAGCAGGATCCGGCGGTGGATCGGGGTCGGAGGGCGTGTGGCCGGAGCGGGCCAGCGCGTCGATGTCGGAGGCGACAGCCATCGCCTCATGGCAATGCATCCGATCCTGAATTCAGTGCGTGAGCGTTTTCCAACCTCACGTTGACGCGTGGTGAAGGACGAGGACGGCCTTCACCACGTCGGTGATCCGGTTGGTGCTGCAGCGGAGCTTCCGCAGAAGACGCCAGTCCTTGAGCGTGGCCATGGCTCGTTCGCCGACGCATCGGATCTTGGCGTGACTGGTGTTGTGGCGGCGCTTCCACCCCTTCAGACGGCGACCGCGGAACGGGACCCGAACAGGCCCGTCGGCGCCTTGATACGCCTTGTCCGCCCAGCACTTCAGGCCCGCCGCGGTGAGCGCGTCGATGATTCCGTGGTGTCGGGCAGCAGTGAGGTCGTGGGTCGATCCGGGCAGGGCGGGCGAGGCCCGGAGCAGGCGTCCGAACGGATCGGCGAGGACCTGGATGTTCATGCCGTGGCGCTTGTGTTTCCCGGAGTAGTACGGGGAGTCCGCAGCGATCCGGTCGATCGGCAGCAGGGTGCCGTCCAGGATCACGAACGCCTTCTCGCGGATCGTCCGCATCGCCTCGGCGAGTGAAGGCGCGAGGGCGGCCAGGGCCTCGACGGCTTCGCGTATATAGCGGTAGACCGTGGCGATCCCGATGTCGAATCCGGCGGCGAGCTGGGCGTAGGTATCACCGCACCGCAGGTGCGCGAGGGCGAGCAGAGCCTGGCGGCCGGCGGGCAGGCGTCGCCATCGTGTACCGATCTTTGCCCGCCGCGCGGCCAGTTGACCGGTAAGGAACCGCAGGGTTCGGCTGGACAGATCGATCGAGGATGAGTGGACAAGCATGCGTAGCTCCTGGCAGGCACGGGTGATCTTGGTCGAGAACCCGTCTACCAGGAGCTTTGTCGTTGCGCAGGGGCGTCCAACTTGCGGTCAGCATCGGGATGCTGGAAATCGGCTCACTGTTCAGTCACGGTGGTGAGCTCGGCGACGAATCCCGTTCGTGACCTCGACGCGGTCGCTCCCGGAGCCGATATTCAGCACATCGGCCGGTTGCCCATGAACGAGTACTCATGCAAGAGTAGTCGTATGTCATCGATCAGGTTGTTCATCCTCGACACGTTCGCGAGGAACGGCGAGATGCACGGGCATAGGGTGCGCCTCCAGGCCGAGCGGGAACATCTGCACCTGTGGACGGACGTGTCCGTGGGCAGCCTGTACCAGGCGATCAAGCGCCTGCTGGCTGAGGGCTTGCTCGAAGAGGTCAGGACCGAGAAGGAGGGCAATCTGCCCGAGCGTCAGGTGTACGGCATCACCGGTGAAGGGCGGCTGCGTCTCAAGGAGCTCCAGTCCGAGAGTCTGCGCCACATCTGGATGAAGCCGGACCCGTTCGACCTGGCCCTCACCCGCCTGGACCCGGAGAAGCTGGACGAGCTCCACACGGTGATCGCATCCCGGCTGGATGAACTCGCCTCCATGCTCTCGGACACCGAGGCGCTGAACGCCAACGCCATCGACGGCGGCCACCTGACGGTGAGCGAGGCACTGGCGGTCAGTCACAGTGCGCACAGGCTGCGCGCCGAGATCGCCTGGCTCCAGGAGGTCCTGGACGCGGTGCCCGAGATTGTCACCGATGAACGGACCCGTCAGCCCGACACCCTCTGAATCACCGGATTCCGCCCCCCCCGAATCCACCCGCATCGCAGTCGACGCGGTATCGCCGGTAAGGAGCACGCCCCATGTCCGAACTCATCGAACCCTTCACCCTGTCCGTGCCGGAGGGACAGCTGACCGACCTGCGTGAGCGGCTCTCCCGCACCCGGTGGCCCGATCCAGAGACCGTTCTGGACACCAGTCAGGGACCCCAGCTGGCGAAGCTCCGCGCGCTGCACGACTACTGGCTCAACACCTACGACTGGCGGCGGTGCGAGAAGACCCTCAACGGCTTCGGCCAGTCCCGCACCATCATCGATGGTCTGGGCATTCACTTCCTCCATGTGCGCTCGCCTGAGCCGGACGCCCTCCCGCTGGTCATGACCCACGGATGGCCCAGCTCCGTCCTCGATTTCCACAAGGTCATCGGCCCACTGACCGATCCCGCGGCCCACGACGGTGACCCGCGGGACGCCTTCCATCTCGTGGTGCCGTCGCTGCCGGGATTCGGGTTCTCCGACCGGCCTACGGAACCCGGCTGGGGATTCCCCCGGGTCGCCGATGCCTGGATCACACTGATGGACCGGCTCGGCTACCGACGATGGGGCGCCCAGGGCGGCGACCTCGGATGCGCGGTCACCGACGAGATCGGCCGCAAGGCCCCCGACGGATGCGTCGGACTGCACCTCAACTTCGCCATGTTCCCGCCAACGCCCGACGAGATCCGGGACGCCACCGAGCATGAGCAGGCAATGCTCGACAGCGCCGCCTACTTCTGGGAGAACCTCTCGGGCTACGCCAAGGAGCAGGCAACCCGCCCTCAGACCATTGGCTACTCCCTCGCGGAGTCCCCCATCGGCCTGGCTGCCTGGGTCTACGCGATGTTCCAGGACACCTGCGGCACGCCGGGGGACGCGGAAGCATCTTTCACCCTGGACGAGCTGCTCGACGACATCATGCTCTATTGGCTTCCCAACACCGGGACGTCCTCTGCGCGGACCTACTGGGAAATGGCACGGTCGGCACGGCCCTCCGCGCCGAACGCCGCCGCACCGATCACACTGCCTACCGGATTCAGCATGTTCCCGGAGGAGCACGTCCGGAAGTCCCAGCGCTGGGTGGAACGCCGCTACAGCAACGTCGTCCACTTCAACGAACTTGAGGTGGGCGGGCACTTCGCGGCCCTGGAACAACCGGCACTCTTCGTTGACGAAGTCCGGACCACCTTCCGTTCCTTGCGCTGAGCGCACCGCCGGCTTCGGCACCTCCTACCGACAGCTTCCCCCCAGGAAGGGCGATACCTCATGACACCCCTGCCCGGCGAACTCCTCAAACTGCTGAACCGGCCCAGCCCCTGCTTCATCGCCACCACCATGCCGGACGGCTCGCCTCAGCTCACCCAGACCTGGGTCGACACCGATGGTGAACACATCCTCATCAACACCGTCGAGGGCTACCGCAAAACCAAAAACGTTCAACGCGACCCCCGTGTGGCCGTCAGCATCGCCGACCCGGATGACACCTCCCGCTACTTCTCCGTACGGGGACGCGTCACCAGCGCCACGACCGACGGCGCCGCCGAGGGCATCGAACACCTCGCCCAGAAGTACACAGGCCGCCCCTACGCCTCGTACGGCGGCCCGGGCCAGACCCGGCTCCTGCTGACCATCACCGTCGACTCCGTCATCCATTCCCCCATGCACTAAAGACCAAAGGGACCGTCATGACCAGCTTCCCCCACAGCGCCGGCACCGCCCGCCCCTATGTCTGGGCGCCGGACCAGTCCCCGGCCTACTGGAACGTCGGCACGTACTGGAGAGTGCTCGCCGACGGCAGCCAGACCGACGGCCGGTCCTGCACGTTCGAGGAACTGTGTCCGCAAGGACTCGTCGCCCCACCGCACGTCCACGACAAGGAGGAAGAGGCGTTCTTCATCCTCGAAGGTGATTTCGTGTTCACCGTCGGAGACGAGGAGATCCAGGCCGGACCCGGCAGCTACATCTACCTGCCGCCCAAGGTCCGCCACGGCTTCCGCGTCGAATCCGAAGTCGGCCGTGTCTACAACATGCTCACCCTGGCCGGATTCGAGCAGAACATCATCACCAACGGCCAGCCCACCCCCAGGTCTCGATGCCCCCACCGGGAACGAGCGCCGTGCCGCTATGGAGGCAATTGCGTATCTCCAGGCCCCCAGCCCCCTGGGACGACCCTGCCTGGGCGCCGTCGGTGTTGATGCACCCGCCGAGCGCTGTCGCCCCCACTCACGGTACGCGCGCGGACACGCCATGCCTTCGCCGGCCGCGGAACGCTCAGCCCGGTAAGCGACTGTGGCGATCTGAGCGACGACCGGACCAGCGGATTCGGGTCACCCTCGTTCCACGCCGCTACCACGCGGCTCGGCGCAATGTCGATCAGCGGCACCACAGCCAGCTCCCTGGGCAGGTTGTGCCCGAACGGGGCAATGCCGACTGTTCCGTTCCAGAGCACGGCCTGCGGGCACTCCTGGACAGCGCGTACCCCCGGACCCTCGCGCGGCTCCCCGCCGTTCCAGTACGAATGCCAGATCGGATCCGTGCCGTCCGGGAACTGGAACCAGTTCCTGTCTGCCAGGTCGGCCACCTTCAGGCGGTCGCGGCGGGCCAGTGGATCATCGGCGCGCAGCACCGCGCCGACCGGGTCGACGCGCAGCTCGTGCACTGTCGGACCTGTCTCGTCGAACGGCCCACGGGTCAGAGCGACGTCGACCAGTCCGGCGCGCAGTCCGCAGGTCGGATCGGTCAGGTCGGTCTCGCGGATGCGGACCTCGACACCTGTCCGGATCACCGACATGGTGAAGGCCGTCCTCGTCCTTCACCACGCGTCAACCTGAGGTTGGAAAACGCTCCTCGTCTTGTCGATTCTGCGAATGCCCCGTGTTGGCTCATGTGGGAACGGTGGGCCAAGCTCAGCGACGACGGATCGCGACGGCCGTGGGAGCGATCACGCCGGCCGTGGCGGGCAGTCCCACAAACAGGGTCACAGGGTGGAGCAGTGTGTCGGCGAGGGGGTTCGGGTCGGGGGCGAGGTTATTCGGGTACATGCCCATGGCCAGCGCGATGGTGAAGATCGCCAATCCCGCCCAGAACGCGAAGAACGCCGCGAGAAACGCGATCGGCACCAGCGAGGCAATCTGTCGACGCCTGCCCTCCACCTTCGCAGTCTCGGGTTCGATCCAGCGGGCTCTCCGTACTGGTCGCCAGCGCGTGCGGTGGAGGAACAACAGGAGTAGGAGCAAACACAGCGAGGCAACTGATACGAGCATTCCATAGAATTGGGCGTTGTCGTTGGACGTGTTGTTGTCCCAGGCTATGGAAGCGATGATCGGGCCGAGGAAGGCAGCCGGGACAGCGATCCAGAAGTACAGGTAGGTCCGGATGACCTCGACCGAGCGAAGGCGAGAGCTGCCGACGAACTCGTACTCGGTTGTCGTGCGGACAGAAGAGAACCCGCTCTCGTCGGTGATCTTGCCTTGCCGCACGTAGTAGCGGCCCAGCGGGACGACCGGCAGGATGAACACGATCCAGCAAGTGGCGAAGAAGCAACCACTGGCGTCTGGACGGGAGTTGTGCAGCAGTGTGGTCCCCATGGCGTTGTAGGTCCCTAGCGAGGGCGGTCCATCGCCTGAGGGCAGCGGATACACGGGATCGGGCATGGCTGACATGATATTCACGCTGTTGGGGACGGGTCCCGACACCGGCCTGTATGCCGGCCGAAGGTCGGCCTGTAACACGTGTTCACGGCTATCGCCGTGAACATCGAGCGCCTCGGCCGACTGCCACTGACCGGAGGAGCACTGCCTTCCCGGCCTCCGACTGCCATCCAGGACTTCCTGGACCAGCACGGGATCCTCCGGCTGAAGTCCTGGCGGACCGTCTGCGGCTGACCTCACCAACTAGAAGATCCCCGACTGTGAGGATGTGGGAGGCACCGCTCGAGGGTCCGACCCGATCCCCGATTGACGCTCCGGCTGTCCTCATTGTGAATCGCCGACCTGCCGAGCGGTGCCATTGCGCGTACCGGCCCGGCGATCGTGACTTCACAGGAGCTTGACCGAGGCGGTCCCATCACAGTCGTGTCCGTCCGCCGGGCCGGTGCGCGCGAGCCCACACGGGCCCTCCATCTTGATCGTGGACACCTCGGCACTGGATCTTGAGTCCAGGGAGAGGAGTCCCAGGTGGGGACCTACAAGTACTCGGCGGAATTCCGGGCCGACGCTGTGGCATTGGCCCGTTCGTCGGGCCGGCCGTCTCGCGCGTTGCCGCCGAGCTGGGTGTGAACCTCGAGACGCTGCGGCAGGGGATCAAGACGGCAGAGAAGGCCGAGCGGCCCGAGGCGGTTGCGGCGTCGGCGAAGGACGCGGAGATCACGTCCTTGCGTAAGCAGGTGCGTGAGCAGGTGCGTGAGCTGGGGATGGAACGTCACATCTTGCGCCGGGCCCCCAAACCGACCTCATCGCGCCGTTGTCCGACCGGGGGATCACTCTCTCCACCAGCCAGGTGTATCGGCTGGTGGAGGAACGTGCCGAGCGGCTCAGCTTGAAGATCCTCATGGCGCTGCTCGATCTCCTGGACTGCACGATGGACGACCTCATCGAGCCGGTCGCCGCCACGGGCGCCGCTGGAATCTCAGATCCCAGTCTCCAGGTGTCCACGATCGAGGGGAAGTTTCACAACAAGTGGTCTCCGATCCCACGTACAGAACCAGCGCCACGCGCCCTATGAGCCCCTACTGCACGGCCGGCCACCGCACGGCCTCATGCACTCTCCGGGTTCATGAGGCACATGAGGCACAGGAGGCACAGGAGGCAGTGAGGTCGCCACGTTGCGACAGCGTCACCTAATTGTTATGGCGGATGACAAATAGCGCCTCCCGCACTCTGGCGCACGG
Source organism: Streptomyces sp. NPDC048484 (assembly GCF_040651415.1). NCBI lineage: Bacteria > Bacillati > Actinomycetota > Actinomycetes > Kitasatosporales > Streptomycetaceae > Streptomyces > Streptomyces sp. NPDC048484. The sequence goes on along the minus strand of NZ_JBEZJY010000046.1, from coordinate 30,078 downwards.
GTTCCGGAGCGCCGTAAGTTCCCGCTCACAACATTCAGCCGGGCGGATCACCCGACACCCGGCAATTCCCCCGAGAGCGCGCTTCTCGCCTTCCTTCTCACCACCCTCGGCCGACCGGCCGTCCGGCCGTAACACCAGAAAGGACCCTGCCCATGCGCAAGGGACTCCTCTTAACCACTGCCTCGGTGGCACTGGTCAGCTCGCTCACTGCCTGCGGCGACTCCTCGTCGGGCGACAGTGACTCCAGCTCCGACGCCAAGCCGAAGATCGGTGTGATCCTCCCGGACAGCAAGTCCTCGGCCCGCTGGGAAACCGCGGACCGCAAGTATCTCTCCGAGGCGTTCAAGGCTGCGGGCGTCGAGTACGACATCCAGAACGCGCAGGGCGACAAGCAGGAGTTCCAGACCATCGCTGACCAGATGATCACCAGCGGTGTGAACGTCCTGGTGATCGTGAACCTGGACAGCGGCACGGGCAAGGCAGTTCTGGACAAGGCCAAGGGGCAGGGCGTCGCCACGATCGACTACGACCGGCTCACCCTCGGCGGCTCCGCCCAGTACTACGTGAGCTTCGACAACGTCGCGGTCGGCAAGCTGCAGGGCGAGGGCCTCAGCAAGTGCCTGACGGACATGAAGGCCAAGAAGCCCATCATCGCCACACTCAACGGCTCACCTACGGACAACAACGCCACTCTCTTCGCCGAGGGCTACAACAGCGTCCTCGATCCGAAGTACAAGTCGGGCGAGTACGTGAAGGGCCCGGACCAGTCCGTCCCGGACTGGGACAACGCCCAGGCCGGCACCATCTTCGAACAGATGCTCACCAGCGAGCCCAGGATCGGCGGCGTGCTCGCCGCCAACGACGTTCTCGGCAACGCGGCCATCGCCGTCCTGCGCAAGCAGAACCGCAACGGCGAGGTCCCGGTCACCGGCCAGGACGCCAATGCGCAGGGCTTGCAGAACATCCTCACCGGCGACCAGTGCATGAGCGTGTACAAGGCGGTCAAGAAGGAGGCCGACGCCACGGCCGATCTCGCCGTCGCCCTCGCTCATGGCAAGAAGGGCAAGACGAACGCGACCGTCGAGGACCCCGAGGGCAAGCGCAAGGTCCCGTCCGTGCTGGAGACGCCGGTGGCCATCTACAAGGACAACGTCAAGGACGTCGTGGACGACGGCTTCGTCACCAAAGAAGAGCTGTGCACAGGCAAGTACACCGCCCTGTGCGCCAAGGCCGGCATCAAGTAGCCCCGACCGGCCGGCCGGACCATTGCCCCTGGTCCGGCCGGCCCGACCGCGGGCCCCGGGGCTCCCACCTCCTCGGGACCCGCGACCTCACGACCGTAAGGAGCCGTCTTCCATGACAGCGACCCCGATCCTTCGACTGCGCGGGATCGACAAGAGCTTCGGCGCCGTGCAGGTACTGCACGACGTGTCCTTCGACGTCCACCCAGGGGAAGTGACCGCCCTCGTCGGAGACAACGGCGCAGGCAAGTCCACCCTGGTCAAGTGCATCGGCGGTATCCACCCGATCGACGGCGGCGAGTACTGGTTCGAAGGTGAGCAGGTCCAGATGCACAGCCCACGTGAGGCGGCGGCCCTGGGCGTCGAGATCGTGTACCAGGACCTGGCGCTCTGCGACAACCTCGACATCGTGCAGAACATGTTCCTCGGCCGTGAGAAGCGCCGGGGACTCGTCCTGGACAACGCCACGATGGAGGAGATGGCCGCCCAGACCCTCGACGGGCTGTCGGTACGCACCGTCAAGTCCATCCGCCAGCAGGTCTCCAGCCTCTCCGGCGGCCAGCGGCAGACCGTGGCCATCGCCAAGGCCGTGCTGTGGAACAGCAAGGTCGTCGTCCTGGACGAGCCGACCGCCGCGCTCGGTGTCGCCCAGACGGCACAGGTCCTCGAACTGGTCCGGCGACTGGCCGACAACGGTCTCGCCGTGGTCCTGATCTCGCACAACATGAACGACGTCTTCGCGGTGTCCGACCAGATCGCCGCCCTCTACCTGGGCCGGATGGCCGCCCAGGTCAGCACGTCGGACGTGACGCACTCCCAGGTCGTCGAACTCATCACCTCGGGCCGCAGCGGAAACCTCGGCCTCGCCCACAGCAACGGAGTCACCGGATGACCGCCGCATTCGCCCCCGAGAAGCCGGAACTGCCACGCGGTCCCGGTATGCCGAAGAAGAACGGAGCGGCCGGAGCCACGAGTCTGCGCTCGGTCGCCCAGAACTACATCGATCGGGTACGGGGCGGCGAGTTGGGCGCCCTCCCCGCCGTACTCGGCCTGATCGTCCTGTGCGTGTTCTTCGCCGTCCTGCGCCCGGTCTTCCTGTCCGAGCTGAACTTCGCCAACCTGCTGACCCAGGGCGCGGGCAGCATCGCCATCGCCATGGGCCTGGTCTTCGTTCTCCTCCTCGGCGAGATCGACCTGTCCGCGGGGTACGCCAGCGGGGTCTGCGCCGCCGTCCTCGCCATCCTGCTCACCGACCACGGATGGCCCTGGTACGGCGCGGCCGGCGCGGCGATCCTCACCGGCACGGTCATCGGCCTGATGCTCGGCCTCCTGGTGGCGAAGGTCGGCATCCCCTCCTTCGTGGTCACCCTGGCCGCCTTCCTGGGCTTCCAGGGCATCGTGCTGATGCTGCTCAAGGAAGGCACCAACATCTCGGTCCGGGACGAGACGATCCTGGCCGTCGCCAACAACAACCTTTCCCCCGCGCTGGGTTGGGTACTGCTCGCCGTCAGTGTCGGGGTGTACGCGGCGATCCAGCTCCGGCAGAACCGCAACCGTCGAGGGCGCCGGCTCGCCCCCGCTCCACTCACCCTGCTCGCAGTCAGGATCGGCGGCCTGGCGGTGCTCGGTGCGATCGCCGTCCACCTGCTCAACCAGGAGCGCAGCCGCAACGTCATCGTCGACTCGCTCAAGGGCGTGCCGATCGTGGTGCCGGTCATAGCCGTCCTGCTCGTCGCCGGTACGTTCCTGCTCCAGCGCACCTCGTTCGGCCTGCACATCTACGCGGTGGGCGGCAACCCCGAGGCGGCCCGCCGGGCCGGCATCAACGTGGCAGCCATCCGGATCTCCGCGTTCGTCATCTGCTCGTCCCTGGCCGCGGTCGGCGGCATCATCGCCGCGTCCCGGGGCAACTCGGTCGACCCCAACACCGGTGGCAGCAACGTACTGCTGCTGGCGGTCGGCGCCGCTGTGATCGGCGGGACAAGCCTGTTCGGCGGTCGGGGCAGAGTCGTTGACGCCGTGATCGGCGGCATGGTGGTCGCGGTCATCCAGAACGGCATGGGCCTGATGGGGTACAGCTCAGGGGTCAAGTACGCTGTCACGGGTTCGGTTCTGCTGGTGGCCGCAGGCGTGGATGCGCTGTCCCGTCGCCGGGCCGTACAACGATGATGTCTGGGGCGCCATGAAAGCCGGTCCCTCGCAGGAGGAGATTCGCCGGCACAACCTCGGCACCCTGCTCCGTCATGTGCACATCGGCGGATCCATGTCGCGGGCCGTCCTGGCCGAGCGCATGGGACTCAACCGCAGCACCATCCTGGGTCTGGTGAGCGAACTGGGCTCGGCCGGCCTGGTTCGCGAGGAACTGCCCCGTGAGACCGGCAGAGCCGGCCGGCCGTCCCTGGTCGTGCGGCCCGAGTCCGACCGCGTGTACGTCCTCGCCTTCGACGTGGGCGTGGACCGGCTGGCCGCCGCCCGCATCGGCCTGGGCGGGGTCTTCCTCGACCACCGGGAGATCCCCGTGCTTCCCGGCCACAGCAGCGCCGGCAAGGTGGCCGAGGTCCTCGCCGGCTCCGCGCTGGAAATGGTGGGCTCGGCACGGCACGGCACCTACTGCGTCGGCGTGGCCGCCGCCGTCCGCGGAATGGTGCGCCGACCCGATGGCCTCGTCCGTGCTGCCCCCCACCTCGGCTGGGAGGACGAGGAGTTCGGCGAGGACCTCATGCGCCGGCTGGGCCTCGGCCTTCCCGTCTCGGTGGGTAACGAGGCCAGTCTCGGTGCGCTCGCGGAGCACCTGCGCGGTGCCGGAGCCGGCTGCCAGGACCTCGTGTACCTGCATGGCGACATCGGCATCGGCGGCGGTGTCATCACCGGTGGCCAACTGCTGGGCGGCGACTGTGGATACGGCGGCGAGATCGGGCACATGGTCGTCAACCCGCGGAATGGCAGACCCTGTGGCTGCGGGGCGCGCGGCTGCCTCGAAGCCGAGGCGGGGGAACGCGCCCTGCTGGAGGCCGCTCAGCGCGACCCGTCGGCCACCGGCCGGGAAGCCGTACGCGCTGTCGTCGAAGCGGCCGACCGGGGCGACATCACCGCCCGCGCCGCCCTGCACGACGTCGGCGACTGGCTCGGTATCGGCGTCGCCAACCTGGTCAATGTGCTCAACCCGCGCACGGTCGTCTTCGGAGGGACGCTCCGCGAGGTGTTCCTCGGCTCGGCCGCCCAGATCCGCAGCCGTATCAACCGCCTTGCCCTCACAGCCTCCCGCGAGAACCTGCGGCTGCGAGTGGGGGAACTCGGCGACGACGCGGTGCTCATCGGAGCCGCCGAACTCGCCTTCTCCGAGATCCTGGTCGGTCCTCTGGAGACGCTGGCCCGCGCCGGTGCATAGCCGGTACAGCGACGCGACCGGCATGGAGGCCGGACCGCGGCGCTTGGGGCGTGCAGATCATTGACCTGTCTTCTCGGTCTTGCTTGGAGTGGGGTCGGAGGCGAGGAGCCTGAGGAAAGCAGGCGGGGCCCGGTGCGTGTAGACGATGCGCCCAACTCGTTCTGACGAACCTCGAAGCCAACCGCTGACAGACGATCTACACCGAAGGCTGCCGCCCACGACCAGCGTGAACGCCCCGGAAGACCGTCACATCACCCTTTGACCCGCGACTTCAAGTTGACGGAAGCTCGATCGCTCCGCCCGGGGCGCCACGCCGAACTGGGTGAGCGCGGCGACGGCCGAACTCGACACCAGGAGCCCCGTACACGCCGCCGAACAGCGCAGTGAGCCGCGCCGGCCAGCCCCACACCGCAGGTCTGTAACGGACGGCGGACTCGGTGCGCATACAGGGCCGGTCGCAGTCTTGATTTCCGTGAATGCCGGTGCGTGTGGTGGTCCGGCCGGGAATGCGGCAGTGGATGACCGCACAACTCCGCGTGCGGCAGTTTTCACGCGGGGATCAGTCCCGTCACTGTCGATCACTGTCCAGCCGGCCAGCGGCACCCCTTCCATCTCGACCTCGGGAAAGCCCTCGGGCCGTTTGCGGAGCAGTTCGTAGACGCGGCGGCGTACTGTCGCCCGGGCTCGCCCGGCCCGGGCACGGGCGAGTTCGTCGAGTTCCTTCGGCGTCCGCCACGCGGTGGGGTGGGAGGCGACCGGCCCGAAGACGGGCCGCCCCGGGAGAGGGCGCCACCGTCGCCCTGGTTCTCGCCTCCGACGACTCCAGCTATGTCAACGGCCTAGAACTGGGCCTCGCCGCACTCCTGAAGACCGTGAGCGCCCGAAGTGACGGTCACTCGGCATCGGTTGGCGACGGGACGTCAAAGGCGTTGAGTATCACGGAGATGCTGGAGTACTGCGCGATCAGGAAGACGAGCTCCGCCGTGCCCTGCTCGCCGAAGGACTCGACCGCACAGCGGTAGAGCGCTCCCGGAAGCGGCGCGCCCGAGTAGAGGCAAGCCGCCACATCGTGAGCGACCAGTTCCTCCGACGTCAGAGCCGAGGGCCGCTGTCCTGCCACCAGACCTGCGACGACGCTCTTGGACAGGCCGACCGCCAACGCGACCCTGCTGTGAGAATAGAGTTCGTAGGCCGCGCCGTACCGCGATCCGATGGTGAGGATGGCTACTTCGCGCACGCGCGTCGCGAGCACGCTGCCGCTCGTGACGGTCGTGAACCACTCCAGCAGGGGCCGGGCAAGGCCGGGAAAGCGCAGCATCACGGGGAACGGGCCGATCAGCGCGCCGTTCTCGTCCGTCGAGGTGAAGGGTGTCCGCAGCCCATCCATCATCCGCCGAACATGCTCGTCGAGCACGCGCTGCTCGTCCGACAGAGCACTTGGCTCGATAGCGGGCATCCTCATGATTTCCTCCTGCGTGTGACGGGGCTGCTGCGATGGCCGGCGGGGAGCTTGAGGACGCTGAGGGTCGGGCGGACGTTGGACAGTTGGCTGCGGTCCGGGCTCCCGAGTGGGTGGCCGCCTCGCGATCTCCTGAAGCCGGGCGGTACCGAGGTGGACTTGCCGACCACCATCCATCGACGTCATTTCACAAAGTACACTGGCAAGTGTGATTTTAGGAATGTGGAGTGCGCCGCGTCCCACGGCGTGCCCGCGCACTTTCCGTCCTGAGTGCGCCGAACTCGGCCAGAACGCCGCTGCCGGTGGGGACTTGGTGCGCCTGCGCCGAGGTGGGTGGCGTCGTAGTTCTCACGGCGGAGGGCCGCGGTGAGCCGTACTTGAAACTCAGTAGGCGGATTGTCGCACCACTGATGACGACTCGGCATGGTGCTTGTCGAGAGGCTGAAGGGGTTCCCGACACGAGATACGGAGACTTCTTCGATGGCGACCTTCTTGTACCAACTGGGCCAACGGGCCTTCCGGCGGCGTCGGTGGGTGGCCCTGATGTGGGTGGCTGTGCTGGCCGTCGTCGGCATTGGCGCCCTCAGCGCTGCGGAAGCCCCTGACGATTCGTCGTCGATGCCGGGGATCGAGTCCCAGAAGGCGTTCGACCTCATCAACGAGCAGTTCCCCGGCAGCGAGGCGAACGGCGCGAGCGCCCGGATCGTCTTCGTCGCGCCGGACGGCCAGAAGATCACTGCGGCAGGCCACCGATCGGCCGTCGACCGGTTCCTCACCGAGGCGGCCGACGGACCACAGGTCGCCGACGTGTCGAGCCCGTTCGACGGACCGGGGCTGAGCAAGGACAAGAGCACGGCCTACGCCACGGTCACGTACAAGACCAAGGACGACGAGCTCACCGATGCCAGCAAGAAGGATCTGGAGGGGGCTGTCGAGGAGGTCCGCGACACGGGCCTGACCGTCGAGGTCGGCGGAAGCGCGCTGGCCACCGAGGCTCCCGCCGGAATGGGCGAGATCGTCGGCGTCCTCGTCGCGGCGATCGTACTGCTGATCACCTTCGGCTCCTTGGCAGCGGCAGGGCTTCCGCTGATCACGGCCGTCATCGGCGTCAGCATCAGCCTGGCCGGGATCACCGCTCTCGCCAACGCCTTCGGACTGTCCTCGACCAGTGGCGAGTTGGCCATGATGCTCGGTCTCGCGGTCGGTATCGACTATTCACTGTTCGTGGTCTCCCGCTACCGGGAGGAACGGGCGAAGGGGTGCACTCCGGAGGAGGCCGTCGGTCTGGCCCTGGGCACGGCTGGTTCCGCGGTCGTCTTCGCCGGCCTCACGGTCGTCATCGCGCTGGCCGGGCTCTCGGTGATCGGTGTACCGATGCTGACGAAGATGGGCCTGTCCGCCGCAGGAACGGTCGTCATCGGCGTACTGATCGCGCTCACCCTGGTTCCCGCACTGCTCGGCTTCTGGCCGAACGCCGTCCTCGCCCGTCAGACCCGTAGCGGCCGGGCCCGCAAGTCCGAGCGGGCCTTGCGAATCCCCAGGATCAGGATCCGCCGCCGCGGCCGGCAACTCAGCAAGAGTCAGGAACCCGGCGAAAGCCAGGCACCCCGCAAGAACCGGGAACCCCGCAAGCGCGCGGAAGCCGGAAGCTGGAGCGTCCGCTGGGCGAGCTTCGTCCTGCGACGGCCCGTAGCGGTGCTGCTCGTCACCGTCGTCGGCCTGGGCGCGCTCGCCGTGCCTGCCCTTGATCTGCGGCTGGGCATGCCGGGTGACGAGGCCAAGCCCACTTCGACCACTGAACGCCGTGCCTACGACGCCCTCGCGGAGGGCTTCGGCCCCGGGTTCAACGGTCCGCTGACGATCGTCGTGGACGCACGGGACGCTGACGACCCGAAAGCCGCGGTAGAGACGGTCGCCGAGAGGATCGGCGCCACCAAGGGCGTCGTATCGGTCTCCCCGGCCCAGTTCAACGAGGCCAAGGACACCGCGGTGCTGTCTGCCACACCCTCCACCGCTCCCAGCAGCGAGCAGACCAAGAACCTCGTCCACACCATCCGCGACGAGCGCCCGGCGACGGAGACCGAGACCGGCGCCACCTTCGAGGTCACCGGCACCACAGCCTTGAACATCGACATCGCCAAGAAAATGCAGGACGCGCTGATCCCCTACCTCGTGGTCGTCGTGGGCCTGGCCTTCCTCCTGCTGATGGTGGTCTTCCGTTCCGTACTGGTGCCTCTCAAGGCGGCTCTCGGCTTCCTCCTGTCGGTTCTCGCGTCCTTCGGCGCCGTGGTCACGGTCTTCCAGAACGGCCACGGGGCCAGTCTCCTCGGAGTCGATCAGACCGGGCCGATCATGAGCCTGATGCCGATCTTCCTGGTGGGCATCGTCTTCGGACTCGCCATGGACTACCAGGTGTTCCTGGTGTCCCGGATGCGCGAGGCATACGTCCACGGGGAAGGAGCCGGTCAGGCGGTAGTCTCCGGATTCCGCCACAGCGGCCGGATCGTGGTGGCGGCCGCGCTGATCATGATGGCTGTGTTCTCGGGCTTCATGACGGCCGGCGATTCCATGGTCAAGATGGTCGGCTTCGGCCTCGCCACCGCCGTCCTGTTCGACGCGATCGTCGTCCGGATGGCCCTGGTTCCTGCTGTGCTCGCGCTGCTGGGCAAGCGGGCCTGGTGGCTCCCCGGCTGGCTGGACCGACTGCTGCCGCGGGTGGACATCGAGGGCGAAGCCCTCAACCGCCGGGCCACTGAACTCCCTGCCCCGACCGATGAATCACACCAGGACATGGTGCGCGTCTGACCGACACACCAGGGGAGGGGCCCCATGCCCGGCATGGGGCCCCTCCCCGCTCCACGACCACTCCGGGCCAGACCGGCCGAAGGAACAACCGTCGGCATGTCGGGACCGGACCCACCCCAGCGGAGAACCTCATGCTCGCGACTTGGCGGCAATACGCCGGCCAACACCCCAGGCTCGTCGAAGCGGGGTTCCTGTTGCTGGTGTACGCGGCCACCAGCAACCAGTACAACGAAGGGGGACCAGGCCGGTGGCCCGGACTTCTCTTCGCCACTGCCGCGTGCTCTTCGCTGCTGGCGCGGCGCAGCCATCCAGGAGCGGTCGTCGCGGTCACCTCGGTCTGCGCCGCGATCTCCGGCAGCATCGGCCACCTGATCAGCCCTCTCCTGCTGCTCCCCGTGATCGTGGCGCTCTACGAACTCACCCTGCTCACCCCGCAGAAGACCGCGCACGCCTACGGCACCGCCGTGATCGCGCTGATCGTCCTGACCGCCCTTCTCTCCGACGACAACAACCAGCCCTGGGGACTCAAGACGGTCAGTCCCGCCTTCTGGATCATGCTCCCGGTCGTTCAGGGCTCGGCGATCCGGGCCCGGCGGGCCTACCTGGAAGCCGTTCACACACGAGCCGAGCACGCCGAACGTACACGGGAGGAGGAGGCACGCCACCGCGTCGCCGAGGAACGGATCCGCATCGCCCGCGAACTCCACGACGTCGTCGCCCATCACATGGCCCTGGCCAATGCGCAGGCCGCCACCGCTGCGCACCTCGCCCGAACCCGACCCGAGCAGGCGCAGACGATTCTTTCCGAGCTGGGCACCACGACCTCATCGGCGCTGCGCGAACTCCAGGCCACCGTCGGCCTTCTGCGCCAGGCCGACGACCCTGAGGACCCTCTTGAGCCGAGTCCCGGACTTGGACGTCTACCCGAGCTGGCATCCGCTTTCGGCGCCGCCGGCCTCACCGTCCTCGTCACAGTGGACGGCCAGACACGGCCCTTGTCACCCGGAGTTGACCTGACCGCGTTCCGCATCACGCAGGAAGCGCTGACCAACGTTGCCAAGCACGCCGGCGCGAGCACGGCCCGAGTCGAACTCGCCTACACCATCGACCGTCTGACCCTCACCATCAGCGACGACGGCGGCACCGTCCCGCGCGCACCAGCCCCCAGCGGCGGCTTCGGCCTCATCGGAATGCAGGAACGCGCCCAGTCTGCCGGCGGCCGTCTCCAGGCAGGACACCGGCCTGAAGGCGGCTTCGCCGTCACCGCTCAACTGCCCATCCACGCCTGACTCCTGAAAGACCCTGATGACCATCCGCGTACTGCTCGCCGACGACCAGGCCCTCCTGCGGGCGACATTCCGAATCCTGATCGACTCCTGCGACGACCTGGAAGTGGTGGCGGAGGCAGCCGACGGTGCCGAAGCCGTCGACCTCACACGCGTCCATCACCCCGACGTCGTCCTCATGGACATCCGTATGCCGGGCACCGACGGCCTCGCCGCGACCTCTGTCATCTGCGCCGACACGGACCTGCAGAACACTCGCGTCCTCATCCTCACCACGTTCCAGAGCGATGAGCATGTGGCCCGGGCCCTGCGCGTCGGCGCCAGCGGCTTCCTCGGCAAGAACGTCACCGCTGATGAACTCCTCGGCGGAATTCGCACGGTGGCCTCCGGAGACGCACTTCTGTCCCCTGCAGCCACACGCTCCCTCATCACACGCTACCTCGCCACGCCCGACCGCAGCGACGGCCCGACCCCACGGGTCCTGGAGAACCTCACCCCTCGCGAGCGCGAGATGGTGGTTCTCGTAGCGGATGGGAAATCCGACGACGAGATCGCCGAGGAGGCGTGCCTCAGCCCACTGACTGTCAGAACGCACGTTCAGCGGGCCAAGACGAAGATGGAGGCACGCAGCCGCGCCCAGCTGGTTGCCATCGCCTACCAGGTGGGCCTGGTGCGACCTCTTCCATGAGGCGCTTCGATGGACCGGACTGGTTGAACCGAGTGTCTGCTACACCTGCCGGAGACCGGCCGCGTACTCGGTGTCGGCTGGGGTGTGAAGGAGACCGCGACCCAACCGTCACGGCTCGGACGGAATGCCGATCGCATCGGCCCACGCGTGAATCAACTCGTCGTGGCCGGTGAAGTGCCGGCGCCGGACGACTCCGGACGGGTCGACATGGCGTGGCTCGGAGACTCCGAACTGCTGCAGCAGGTCGACGAGGAACGGCCGTGCGGTAGTAGTGAGCCGGGGGGACAGGCACGTGGTCAGGTCTACGGCGGAACGAGCGGAGCCGACACTGGTGTACTGGCGCTTTCCTGCCGGACCGTACGCGCCACCGGCGTTGTTCCACACCTGTATCGGCGCTGTGGGGCTGGGTCCGACAGGGCAGACGACAGCGACTTCCACGGCGGCTTCGCCCAGGGCCGAGACGTGACGGGCGAAAGCCGCGTTGAGACGCAGCAACGCGATGGTGATCCAGGCGATAGCCCCCTCGCCCAGTGCCCAGACGGGTTCGCCGTCCGGGGGACTGTTCTGAAGTGCCCCCACCTGCAGTCCAGCGAGCACTGACCCGTCCGAACGGAACTCGTAGTAGTACGAGTGCGCTGTACGGCCCGGTTGCCGCGGTGGCGCGAATGTCAGCCTGTCCGTGCGGACGTCCGGGTGCTCGCCTCCGAGAGGGATCGGTGCGGGCCAGTCAGTAACCTGCCGACCGATCCATCGCCGGATGTCTCTGCCGCTCGCCGCGTTGAACTCGCCCGACGCCGGGCGGGTCGGCGACGTGCTCACCACGAGCCAAGGCGAGGTGGCACTGAGCTGTGCGGTCGCGTCGGTGACAGGTTTCCCGAGATGCTCATGTCGTTCGATCAAGCTCGTACTCCGCGTTCAAGGGATGTGTGTGCCGGGACTGAGTCGGAGGCAACAGGTCGGCCCGGCTTCGACCATGCGGAAGCCGGAAGCCGGAAGCCGGAAGCCGGAAGCCGGAAGCCGGAAGCCGGAAGCCGGAAGCCGGAAGCCGGGAGCCGGACCGACCTGTCGAGATGTCGAGATGTCGTCAGAACAGCTTGCGGGCCTCGGAGTCGGCGAGCAGTTCCGGGTCGGGCACCCGGGACTTGCTGGCGACGTTGGCGAGCATCTGGTGCGCCATGTGGAAGCCGAAGTCCTCGGCCACCGTCTTCTTCCAGTGCCGCGACACGATGTTGTGGGTGGCCCACCGCGTGTAGCGCGGCCGCTTCATGATGAACCGTGCGAGTTCCCAGGACCGATCGAGGAGCTCCTCGCGGGGGAGTACGTCGCTGACGATGCCCCACTCGAGGGCCTTGTCCGCCGGGATCGACTTGGCGGCATAGATGTAGTACGCGGCGCGCTTGGGACCCATCAGGGCTTGGAGCGCCATGTACTGACCGTCCCCGGGAGGGGAACCGAGCCAGAAGTGCGGGTCCATGAAGTCGGCGTCCGGCGCCGCGAGTGTCACGTCGCTCATCATGGCGAACTCGGTGTGCACGCCGGGGCCGTTGACGGCCGCGATGGTCGGAATGTCGATGTTGTTGGTGAAACTCTCGATGAGTTTCCAGCCGTCCGTCATCCGCTGGTGGATGTGGTCGGGATCCAGGTCGGAGGCGGGTTTGGGGTTCATCCCCTTGGGGTTGCCGGTCATCCACCGGTCACCGGTGCCGGTGATGATCAGTACCTGGTTCTCGGGATCGTTGCCGATCTCCTGCCACACACGCGTCCAGACATTGTGTGCGGCGTGGGTGTGCGCGTACGGGCCGTCGTCCGTGTGCAGGCGGACCTCGATGATGCCGTCCTCGCGCCGCATCCGGAAGAAGTTCGCGTACCTGGCCGAGTAGTCCTCGAAGTTGGGCGGAGCAAGGTAGCCCTCCCAGTGATCGGCCGGATGGAAAGCCATGTCAGTACCTCCACGTAGTGGGCGGCCGCCCCTCGGTGTTTCGAGTTCGGGCGACGCCAGGGTGGACCGGCCGACCACACGCGTCGGCCCGAGTCACAAAGTACACTCATGAGTGTGCTTTTAGGAGTCGACTGTACGCTGAGCCCATGTCGAGGGCTATCGCGGCGGTTCAGACTCCCGGGCGCCGGCGGCGTTCCGAAGGCAAGAGGGCGGCGATCCTGGAAGCCGCGGAAGCGTTGTTTCTCGCGGAGGGCTATGAGCGGGCGAGTGTCGACGCCATCGCAGGTCGGGCGCAGGTATCGAAGCGGACCGTCTACGACCACTTCGGCGACAAGGCAACGATCTTTCTGCGGGTGACCGAGCGTGCCCACGACGCAGTGGCCGACACCATTCGCTCCGCGATCGACGAGGAGCTGGCTCGGGGGCGTGACCTGCGCGAAGCCTTGACGGCGTTCGGGCAACGAGTGGTCACGCAGGCCTTTCCGTCGTCCGACTACGTGACCTTCCGGCGACTGACCTCGCAGCGATGGGCGGTACCGCAGCTGGCCGAGGCCACGCGCGACCGCCCCGAACGGATGCTGGAGGAGCGCTTCGCCACGCTGGTCGCCGACGGTGAGATCCGGGCCGCGGATCCCGGCCTCGCCGCACGCCACTTCACGGCCCTCACCATCAGTCTCGCGCTGGAGGCACTCGACGTCCGGGCGGACACCGAGGGCGGAGAGCCGGAGATTCTGGCGATCATCGTCGACGGTGTCGATGTGTTCCTGCGGGCGTACCGCTGACCAGCCCTCCGGCACGGCAGGCGGCGCCGAGTCGTTTCCTCGACGGCGCGCACGCGGGAGTGGCGCCCGTGGGGGAGCGGCCCCTGATGCCGGGAACGCCCGCAGCGCATCAATGATCGTGAGGTCGAGTGAGCCATCCATAGGTGCTTTCATGCAGCAACCCAGCACCTCAGGCAGATTTCATGCATTTTTCAGGCTGAATCTCAGGGTCGCTCTAGCGTGACGGCTGTCATGGAAAGCCAATGAGGGCAGGTCGGCGCGTGGGACTCAACGATGGAGCTGCGTTGCGGATAAGCAACGTGCGGCTCATTGACGGTGTCAGCACAGAGGCAGTGGACGATGCTGTGCTGGACGCCAACGACAACGGCTGGATCACCTACGCCGGACCGGCGGCACAGGCGCCCGAGCCGATCCCCGGTGTCAGGGCGATCGACGGTCGGGGCGGAACACTCCTCCCCGGACTGTTCGACTGCCACACCCACCTCGGTGTGGCCTCCGACCGGTCGATCCTGGAAACCGCCTTTCTGACGGACCCCGTCCTGGGTGTTCTCCAGACGACTGAACGTCTGCGCCGGACGCTCGACGCCGGAATCACATCAGCTCGAGACCTCGGTGGACTTCCCGCCGGATTCCGCGACGCCGTCGCATCGGGACTGATCACCGGCCCACGCCTGCAGACATCGGTCGGCGTGATCAGCCACACCGGCGGACACTCCGACGACACCTTCCCCGGCGGAAGAAGCCTCGGCCTCGACTACTGCGAGATCGCGGACGACGTGGTGGGCGCACGGAAGGCAGCGCGACGGATGCTGCGCTCCGGCGCCGACGTCATCAAGATCTGCACAAGTGGCGGGATCAGCAGCGCCCACGACGATCCCGACGACCAGGACCTGCTCGACGAGGAGATCACGGCGGTCGTGGACGAGGGACATCGCCACCGAGGACGCCCGGTCGCCGCACACGCACAGGGGCGGGCCGGCATCCTCGCCGCGATCCGCTGCGGTGTCACGTCGATCGAGCACGGGTTCGGCATCGATGACGAAGGATGCGACCTCATCGGAGAGAGGGGTGCCTTCCTCGTACCGACCCTGTCGACCGCCTTCCAGCCGCTGGACCCGCGGAAGACCGCGCCGTGGCGCTACGAGAAGAAGCTTCGCTGGAACGAGCGGACCAAGGAGAACATCGCCGCGGCCATCGCGCGGAAGGTGAACATCGCGGTGGGCACCGATGCCGGCATCACCCCGCACGGGCAGAACCCGTTCGAGCTGTCGTGCCTCGTGGAACTGGGCATGTCGCCGATCGACGCCATCCGCGCGGCGACATCCAACAGTGCCCGGCTCCTCGGAGTGGCGGACACACTCGGGACACTGCGCCTCGGATACGCCGCGGACCTCGTCCTCTGCGCCGAAGATCCGCTGCGGGACATCGGTGCGCTGTCGGCACCCGAGAACATCACCCTCGTCGCCCAACAGGGAATCGTCCGCAAGTGCACGCTCGCCGACTCCGGTTCGCCACAGGACCTGTCCTCGGCACCTGGACAGAGAAGCCTGCACGCCGTGGCACGCCCGTGAATCTCGTCTGCACGTCCCTCTCCGCCCTACCCCGGCACAGCCGCCTGGGGCGATCCGCAGTGGAAAGGAGCCGCTCATGCAAGACATGAGTCCCAGCCTCACCAGAGACGAGCCGGCGACCGAACTGAACACCGGCTGGACCAAGCCGGTCGTCGGCTGTGTCGCCATCCTCATCCTGGTGAACGTCATGGTCGACACTGTGCTCGCCTCGCCCACCTTCGTGCTTCCGGAGCTGAGCGACGCCTTCGACACCAATCAGTTCGCGTGGATCGATTCCAGCGCGATGCTGGCGGGAGCCACCTGGGCACCACTGCTCGGCAAGAGCGCCGACATCTACGGCAAACGCAAAGTGCTCGTGATCACACTGATGGTCGCCGGCCTCGGCGGAGTCGTGTGTCTCCTCGCGCCCCACATCAGTGTCTTCGTCCTCGGACGCGCCCTGCAGGGCGCCGCGATCGCAGGCCTGTTCCTCTCCGTCGCCATCATCCGCGACATCTGCGCGCCCAAGTTCGCCATGGTGGTGACAGGCATCGTCACCTCGGGCTCGGCCGTCTTCGGGATCGTCTCCCCTTTCATCCTGGACTTCGCCACCGAGGCGTTCGGCTGGAAGTTCGTCTTCGTGGTCTCCGCGGTGTTCGCGGGAGTGGCCGCGCTCTGCGTCCACCTCGTGATCCCGAACTCTCGCAACCGCACGCCGGGCAAGGTCGACGTCGCCGGGGCGCTCACACTCGGCGGCGGCCTCGCGGCCGTTCTCGCCTACATCAGCCTCGGCCAGGAATTCGGCTGGCTGAGGATCGCCCCGCTCGCCATCCTCATCGGTGGGCTGGCCGCGCTGACAGTCTGGTACCTCGTCCTGAGCCGTATCCCGGAGCCCGTGATCGACATCCGTGGCATCTCAGCGGTCCTCGGACTCGGTCTCCTCGTCGTCGTGATGGGCACGGGCGCCTATCGGAGCATGCTCCAGCTCTTCAGCCTGCTGATCGACGTCTCTCCCGACGAGGGCCTCGGATACGGCATCAACGGCCCCGGAGCGCTCGGCCTGATGTTCGGCATCCCATCGATCGGGATCATGCTCGGCGGCATCGTGGCGGGCGCGATCGCCACCCGCGTGGGCCCAGCCCGGCCCTTGGCCGTGGGCGTGGCTCTCGGAACGATCGCCTCCTTCGTGATGTTCTCGGCCGGCGCCGACAGCCTTCCGATCGCCGTGACCTGCTCGTTCCTGCTGAGCATGACGGCAGGCTCGTTGGTCACCTCCGGATTCAACCTCGCGTCCGTCCTCGCGCCGCCGGAGCGGCAGGGCACCGTCTCCAGCATGGTCATGGTGATGGTCGCCGTCGGTTCGGTGACGATGAGCTTCATCGGATCGGCGATCCTCGCGGCCAACGAAATCGTCGTCGACGGAGACACGGTCAACTCGTCGACCGGCGTGCACACGTACATCGCCGTCGCGGGCTGCACGTTCGTCCTCGCCGCCATCCCGATGGCCTTCCTGGTACGGAAGTTGCGAGGCCACGCGGACGTCCCCGCAGAACCCCAGCCAGGAGCAGGAGCATGACGAACCTCGCACCGACAAGTCCCTCAGGGGCGCGGCATCCGTACAGTCCCGTGCGGGCGACCGAGGCCGGACTCGTCTACATCTCGGGGCAGCTGGGCATCGCCGACGGCGACATCGTGGAGGGCGGCATCGCCCACGAGACACGACAGGCCCTGGCCAATCTCCAGAGCAAGCTGGCCTCGGTGGGCCTGGAGCTGCGGCATCTCGTGAAGATCACGGTCTATCTGGCCTCCATGGACGACCGCAACGTCATGGACGCGATCTATCAGGAGGCGCTTGTCGAGCCCCTGCCGGCCCGCACGTGCATCGCCGTCGCCGAACTGCCCTACAGGGCCCGGGTCGAGTTCGACGCCATCGCCGCCCGAGACGGGGCCTGAATGCCCAACTCCCTCATGACACGCGGTAGGAACAGTGTCTGACCTCGCAGTATCCGTCGGCGACATCCGCGCAGCGCATGTACGGATCGCCGAGGACGTGGTGCGGACCCCGCTGTTGCCCGCTTCGTGGGCGCCGGGCGACCTCTGGCTGAAGGCCGAGAACCTCCAGCCGATCGGCGCCTTCAAACTGCGGGGCGCCGTCAACGCGATCAGACGCCTCGATCCGGACGTCAGGGCCCGCGGTGTGGTCACGCATTCGAGCGGCAACCACGGTCAGGCAGTCGCGTGGGCAGCCCGAGCGGCAGGCGTCACGGCGGTGATCGTCATGCCGCAGGAGGCCATGCCCGTCAAGGTGGAGGCCACCAGAGCCCTGGGCGCCGAGGTCATCATGGCCCCCGGCGCCCGACGAGAGATTGTCGCCGAAGCCGTGGGGGCGGAGCGGGGGATGACGCTGATTCCCCCCTTCGACCATGCCGACGTGATCTCCGGTCAGGGGACGCTCGCCGTCGAGGTACTCGAAGACCTGTCCGACATCAACACGGTGCTCGTGCCGATCGGAGGCGGCGGACTCATCTCGGGAGTGGGTGTCGCCGTGAAGGCCTTGTCCCCCCGAACCCGGGTGGTCGGCGTGGAGCCCTCCCTGGCCGCGGACGCGCGCGACTCGCTCGCCGACGGGCGCCGGATCGCGTGGGACGCGCAGGCGACGTATCGCACGATCGCCGACGGAACGCGGACGCCTGTCGTGGGCGAGATCACCTTCCCGATCATCCAGGCGACGGTCGACGAGATCGTCACGGTGGACGAGGACGACATCCTCGCTGCCGTGGGCACCCTGGCGCGTCGTGCTCACCTCGTCGCCGAACCCAGCGGCGCACTGAGCGTCGCCGCCTACCTCGCCGAGCCGGGGAAGTACGGGCGGGCGGTCGCTGTCCTGTCGGGCGGCAACATCGACCCGCCCGTCCTCGCCCGCGCGCTCACCCTCCCCACCTGAAAGGAACCACACGCACATGACGTATGCGAAAGCCGTCGCCGACGGCATCTGGGCGGCAGGCACCGCGCGGGTCGGGTACATCCCCTCCGTGAGCGTGGCACCGGTCGTCAACTCGTTGGTCGCGACCGACGGCGGCACGGACGGCGTCTCGCCGCGTGTCACACCGCTCTCGCGGGAAGAAGAGGCGATCGGCGTCATGGGGGCGGTCGCGTTCACCGGCGTACTCGGCGCCGTCGTCATGCAGGACAACGGTTTCGGCAACGCGCTCACGGCACTCACGACGTTCACGCTCTCCTACCATCTGCCGTTGCTCGTCTTCGCGAACACCCGCGGGAGCCTCGGCGAGTACAACTCGATGATCCACTCCATCAGCCAGCCCGTACCCGCCCTGCTGCGCACGGTCGGGCTCCCCGTCGTCGAACTGGACCGCAGGAGCAGCGCCGAGGACTGGTACGACACCGTGAAGGAGGCCGGTGTGCACGCCGTCATGACGTATCGCCCGGTAGTGGTCCTCGGGTCGTTCTGGAACACCGACGGGAAGGCTGCCTGATGAAACGCATCGAAGCACTCCAGGCCCTCGCGGACCTGACGGGCCGGCATCCCGTGGTCGTGACGTGCGCGGCGACGAGTCGCGAGCTGGCCTCGGTCAAGGACAGCGACAACCACCTCTACCTCCTCGACGCGATGGGCCTCGTCGGATCGGTGGCGACCGGACTGGCCCTCAGCATGGCCCCCTCCGCACCGAAGGTCGTCGGCATCGAGGGCGACGGGTCGCTGCTGATGAACCCGAACGTCCTCCCGACGGGCGGATACCTGGCTCCGGACAACCTGCTCCTCGTCCTTCTCGACAACGGCGTGTACGGGTCGACCGGCGACCTGCCGACCTACTCGTCGAAGATCGACCTGGGGCGGTTCGCGGCCGCCGTGGGATGGACCACGCGATCGACGGACACCGTCGACGGCTTGAAGGCCGCCTTCGGGGAGCTGCTCACGGTGCGGGGCCCGGCGTTTCTGCATGCCCGGATCGAGGCAGGAAACGCGGCAGGCATCGAGAAGCTGCTGATCGACCCGGTTCTGGTCACGGATCGTTTCACCCGCTGGATTCGCGAGGTCCACGCATCGGCGGTCGCGGCATGACGGGAAGGGACGGCGGCATCGTCGTGGTCAACCCCACGACAGGCTACGAGCTGGGCTTCTACCCGTACACGACTCCCGAAGCCATCGACCGGGTGCTCGACGACGCGTCGGCCTCGCCGTGGCCCCGGTCCCGTGTGGAGGACCGCGTCGCGGCGATCGGCCGGCTCGGCGACGTCCTGCTGGAGCGGCGGGAGCCGCTGGCGGCGCTGATCACCCTGGAGATGGGGAAGCCGATCAGGCAGGCGCGCGCCGAGATCGACAAGTGCGTCACCGCGTGCCGCTACTACGCCGGGGAACTGCCCGAGATCCTGTGGCCGGACACCTTCGACATCGACGGCGACACCGCGATGGTCCGGGTCGTGCCGATCGGGGTCGTGTTCGCGATCCTCCCGTGGAACTACCCGTGGTGGCAGGTGATCCGGGCGATGCTTCCCGCGATCGCGGCGGGTAACACCGTCGTCCTCAAGCACGCCGAATCCGTCACCGGAAGTGCGATGGCGGTCGAGGACGTGTTCCAGGAGGCCTTCGGCGCGGGCGTCCTGCAGGCCATCGTCGTCGACGGGCCGACGGCATCGGACATCATCGAGGACAGCCGGGTCGCCGCCGTCACCTTCACCGGCAGCGATCGCGTGGGTGCGCTCGTCGCCTCGCGTGCGGGCGCCGCGCTCAAGAAGTGTGTGCTGGAGCTCGGGGGATCCGACCCGTTCGTCGTCCTCGCCGACGCCGATGTCCCCGCCGCGGCCGCCGCCGCTGTCAAGTCCCGATTCCTCAACAACGGGCAGAGCTGTATCGCGGCGAAGCGGATACTCGTCCATCGCGATGTGCATGACGCGTTCGTGCACGAACTGGTGCCGCACGTCCGCGACTTGAGAGTCGGCGACCCGGCGGAGGAGACGACCGAGGTCGGCCCGCTCGCGCGCCAGGATCTGCGTGACTGCCTGAGTGAGCAACGTGCCCGGGCCCTGGCGGCCGGCGGCCGTGTGATCGCGCAGGCCGATGCGCCCGAATCCGCTCAGGGCGCGTGGTTCTCGCCGTCGATCGTCGAAGTGGACGGGAACGGCTCGGTCCTCCTCACCGAGGAGACGTTCGGTCCGCTCGGCGCGCTCACGACCGGCGCGGACGACGAAGAGCTCATCGCCCTTGCGAACTCCTCGCGCTACGGGCTGAGCAGCAGCGTGTGGAGCACGGACCACGATCACGCCTCGTCCGTGACCGACAGGATCCACGCCGGATCGGTGTTCATCAACACGATCTCCGCGACCGACCCGCGCCTGCCCACCGGCGGCATCAAAGCCAGCGGCTACGGACGCGAGCTGGGAAAGTGGGGGGTCCACGAGCTGACCAACATCCAGGCGCTGCGGACCCGGAAGGCATGAAGGCCCGCATGGACGAGACGGAGCAAAGGTTCATGGGAGAAGTGAGTCAGGCTGATGTGGTGCTTTCCGGCTACGGGCCGGTCGGCCAGGCCTTCGTGAACCACCTGGCCAGACAGGGGGACAAGCTCGCGCGCCAACACGGAGTACGGCCGAGGGTCCGTGCCATCCGTGCCAGTTCGGCGCAGTGTTGGCTGCGCGGCAGTGAGCCCGTACCGCCACGCTCGGCATGGGGCCCGCTCGTCTCCCTGGAAGAGACGCTCGAACAGACCGCTGCCCGCGTGTTCGTCCAGGCGATCCCGTCCTCGCCCGAACTCCGGCAGCAGGCCGCGAAGGAGGCCGTCGAGGCGCTGCGCCAAGGGGTCCACGTGGTCACGGCCACCAAGAGCCATCTGCTCAGCCACTGGCGAGAACTCGACGAAGCGGCCCGCGGACTCGGTGTCATGATCAGGATTTCCGGGGCGACGGGGGCGGCCCTGCCGGCGGGAGACCTGTCGAGAACGGCGTTGCGTGGGATGGGCTGCGCGACGATTCGGGCCTGCCCGAACGGCACCGTCACGTTCGTCCTCGACCGCCTTGCCCAGGCCGATTCGTTGAGTGACGCGATCCGCGAGGCGCAGCGCCGGGGAATCGCGGAAGCGGACCCCTCGGCCGACCTGTCCGGCGAGGATGCCGCCACGAAGGTGCGACTGCTGGCCGCGCTGGCCTGGGGATGGGATCCGGCGCTGGTACGCGTGGAGACGCAGCCGGTGATCGAGGGCACCGCCGGTGAGGCCCTGAGCGCGGTGTCCCGGGATCGCCGACTGCGAGCCGTCGTCGGTGCATCCGTGGACCAGCCCTACTTCGTCCGGGTCCGGCTGGAGGAGACGCGGCCGGGCGACCCCCTGCACGCGCTCGACGGGCCGGAAAAGGCAGTGGTGTTCGGCTGCCCGGACGCGGGCGACGTGACCGTGAGCGGGGGACGCTCAAGTCCGCTGGGGGCCGCGCTCGCCCTGGTGAAGGACACGATCGAGGTCACCGCTCCCCGCACCGGGTTCATCTGATGCGACGAGGCTCGACACCCCGGTGCACCGCCGGGCGGTTCGACCAGGGAGCCGGCGTCACCGATGCTCGGCTGCGGAGTCCTCGGCCAGCAGCGGCACGGAGCGCACCGACCTTCCCTCTGAGTCCAGGACGCGGCCGAGCAGTTTGATCGTACGAAGGACCAGCGACCGGTCCTGAATCCGCAGTGCGGGCAGGACCTGTCTCATCTTCCGCTCCAGGTCGTGCGTCTCCGCCGTCGACCGCAGCCAGGCGTCGATGATGACGTTGTGAGGACCGGCCACGATGCTGCACGCCCGAACCCCCGGCAGCGTACGGATCCGCCCCTCGGCCTCCTCGAGTTCGTGGGCGTCGAGTGACCCGAAGTAGACGGCGCCGATGGCATGTCCCGAGATGAGACGCGAGGTGTCACAGCGGAAGATGATGAGTCCCGCCTCTTCCAGCCGTGTCAACCGGCGCCGCACGGCGACGGGACTGAGATCGACCTGTGCGGCGATCCGCTCGAACGACATGCGTCCATCGATGTTCAGCGCCCGGATGATGCCATGGTCGGGGGCCTGGAGGGCGGTGGCGTGATCCGGTCGGGTCCCGGCGTCGGTACGCAGTTGCCGGCGCTGGTCCTCGTTGAGTGCGCCTTCACGCCACCGACTGGCCTCCAGGGCCGACCGCGTGACGATGTGGCTGTGCAGGGATGTGACCCCGGGGACGTGCTCCACCCGGTCGAGGAGGTAGCCCGAGAGAGCCTCGAAGTCCGGGGCCTGCGCCAGCACCACGACATTCCGTGCACCAGAGGTCAACTTGACGGTGGCAGCCTCGATGTCGGCGGCGAGGACGTCCGCCACGGTGCCCGATCGCCCCGGGACACAGGTGATCTCCACCAGCGCACAGGCAGGTGTCGCGCTCCCTGCAGGGTGGGCCGTGACCCATGCGACCCCCTCGGAGTGCATGCGAGACCAACGACGGCTGATGGTTGCCGGATCCACGCCCAGCACTGGCGCCAGATTGCGCCAGCTCACGCGCGGGGCCGAGCGCACGGCGTCCACGATGGCGATGTCGAGTTCGTCAAAGGGGGAGTCCCGCATGCCGAGCCATCGGTCCTTTCGTGCACGAGAGACATCACTATCGTGGAGTGCGTGCAGCATTTTATCGGATTCTTAGGATTGTGGCGCTCGACCTGAGCCGACACGGCCGGCGCTCTCGGGAGCCCGTCGTTCGGTGAGTTCTTTGTGAGTCCTGCCGTCAAGCAGGGGCCCGTGCCGGACCGAACGTCCTGACCTGGGATTCTCCGGAGCCCCGGCGGCCGCTTCTCACATACGGCGCGCAGAATCGCCGGACTGACACCAGACACCACGGCGACTCACTCGTACACGCCCACGACGGCTGAGCCGAGATCCACACGGCTCCGGGCCGTCCCTTGCTCGGGACGGTCAGGGCCCACGAGCCGTACCTGGGGGTGGTCCAGGGTCAGGAACCGTGTCTGTGCCGGTGGTTCGGCCCGGGTTTCGGCGCGGGCGCGGACTGGCACCAGCGGATGGCTGGTGACGGCGGCGGTGCGCGCCGCCAGCTGATCGCCGAGCCGGTCCCCGTCCTGGACGTCGGTGGTACGCACGTCACCGCCGCGCTCGTCGACCCCGCGACCAGCCACCCGGTCCCGTCCTCGGTGACCCGCAAGCCTCTTGGCGCGCATGCGGACGCCGACGGCATCCTGGACGCCATCGGCCTGGCAGCCCTGCAACTGCCGACCGGTCACAGCTCGTCCTGGGGCGTGGCGATGCCGGGCCCCTTCGACTACGACACCGGGATAGGCCGTTTCACGGGTATCGGGAAGTTCGAATCCTTGTCCGACGTGGACGTGGGCGCCGGACTGCGTCAGCGGCTGGCAGACCGGGCCGGGCGCCTGTGCTTCCTCAACGACGCCGACGCGTTCGCCCTCGGCGAGTACCGGGTCGGCGCGGCCCAAGGACACGACCGTGCGGTGTGCCTGACGCTGGGCACGGGCATCGGCTCCTCCTTCCCGCGCGGCGGCCTGCCCGTGCACGACGATCCCCAGGTGCCGCCCGGCGGCCATGTGCACCGGTTGCGCATCGACGGCGCGCCGCTGGAGGAAACGGTCTCGCGCCGTGCCATCCGCCTCCACTACGCCAGGCTCACGGCTCCCCTGAACCAGCTCGCCCCTCCGGAAGAACCCGCCCTCCCGGCCGTCCACGAGATCGCGGCGCTGGCCGAACACGGCGACCCCGCCGCCTCGGAGGCATTCCGCTACGCTTTCGACGCCCTCGTCCGGGTCCTGGCTCCGTGGATCGACCGCATCGAGGCCACCGCGGTGGTCGTCGGCGGCTCCATGGCCCAGTCGTGGAACTTGATCCAGCCCGCATTCACCCAGGGGTCGGCTCGAACCGGCAGCGCGGCTGTACGAGTTCTGCCGGCCCGGCAGCCTGAGGAGGCACCGCTGATCGGGGCCGCCCACTGGGTACACGGCGCAGCGAGCGCTTCATGACAACCGGTCCGAGGCCAGTGCAAGGTCGGCCGACCCAGGCCGCTGGAGAAGGGGGAACGGGCATGACCGCTCGTCGAGGCGGCGGGCCGACCATGCATGACGTCGGGAAGCTGGCACAGGTCGGTGCCATGACCGTCTCCCGCGTACTCAAGAACGATCCCGGCGTGTCCGAAGCCACCCGCGAGCGGGTCTTCGCCGCGGTGGACCGACTCGGATACCGGCGCAACGAGACCGCGCGCAGCCTGCGCCTGGGCGGCAGCGGGATGATCGGCCTCGTCGTCACCAACCTCGCCAATCCGTTCTACTCGGGTCTCGCGCTCGGCGTTCAGGAAGTCGCCACCGAGTACGGCTTCCGGATGCTGCTCAGCAACTCCGCCGAGCAGGTCGAACGGGAACCCGGCCTTATCGACGGCCTCGTCGACCGCCAGGTCGAAGGGCTCATCGTCGTCCCCGCCGGAAGCCGGCAGCAGCACCTGGCCGCCGCCATGCGGCACGTACCGGTCGTACTCGCCGCACGGACACCCGCCGGACTCGACGCCGACTGTGTGCTGGTCGAAGACTTCCACAGGGCCCGCGAGACCACCGCTTGCCTCCTGGCCGAGGGACACACCCGCATCGCCTTCCTCGGCAATCCGCCCTCGCTCTACACCGGGGCCGAACGCCTGCGCGGGTTCTGGGCGGCGCACGACGAGGCCGGCATCCAGCCGGACAACGCGCTCACTCCTGCCCAGAACGGACCCGCGGGAGCCTGGCCGGGGCAGTGATGCCCACCGATCACGGCTCGCAATATACGAGTAGAACCTTTCGCTGAAATCTGCAGGTCAACATGCGTTCGGCGGAGCCCAGGCAGTTCACTGATCACCCAACACGATCCGACCCGTGGACGTTCGAAGGAGCGCGGGCTCAGCTCCCGGCGTGTGAGCGCGTAGCGCGCAATTGCTGGATCAGGGCGAGTGAACGGTCCCGACGGAACCACGCGATAACCCCTGCGATGACCATGAAGGTGAGTGGGGCGATCGGGCTTTCATCAACGATGAACACGTCGGTGATCACGGCGCCAGCCATGACGCCGACAAGCCCGAGCGCGGCAAGCCCTGACAAGCGCGGGACGAGCAGACCGAGGCCACCTGCTACTTCCAAGATGCCTGTCGAATAACGCAGCCACTGGCCGACGCCAATGTCTGCGAAGATCTCCACGCTCTCCTCACTACCCAGCAGCTTGCCCGGGCCGAAGTTGACGACGAACAGCGCGCCAAGGGTGATCTGGAGGACCCAGAGCGAGATGTTGCCAGCGTTCGCGCGCACGCCGCCTTCGGTGGTGGCCGTTGGCCGGTTCATAGGATGCTCCTTGGTAGTGGACGAATGAATGACTCGATGCCTGACGCGAGCAGCCCGGGATCGTCCGAAAGTTGGCCCCGGGCACCAGCGAGCCGTCGTCGAGGTCGCCGGGCCGATCATGGCCGGAGCGAGGGAATCAGCGGTGGCCGTGCAGACGAACCGTTGATGAGTTCGTCGACTCGGTCACAGCTCCACGATCCCGTAGTGGGAGCGGGCTCCGCGTCCTCCATCCATGGACAATGCGGAGTACCACAACTGCAGTAGATGCTGCAGTTTCAGGCGCCGCCTCACGTTAGAGCCGCGGCGATGGCCACTGCCGTATCGAGACTGGTCATCCTTCGGAAGCGTGGGCCAGACCGCGCACTCCTCGACCGCAGCAGACTTGGCGAGTGTGCAAGCTCCTCGACCGGCTTCCGCCGTCCAGGTATCGACCTTGACCGCGTCCCGGCTTCTTTGCAACGTGCGCTCAGAGGACAGGTTCGCCTCTGCCACCCTCGTCCAGTGGCGAGGACTCCGTACCACGGCCGTGGTAGCAACGATGGTCGATGGCTACCGCCGCCATACGACGCGAGCAGCGCCGACGATCCCGTAGCGTCCTGGTCATGGCATATCCGGTTGTCGCTCACCAGCGCATCGCGGCTCTGGCCGCACGGTACCCCCAGGCCATGGACGTGATCATCGGTGTGCTTCTCGCGCTGGTCTATCTGCTCGCCGTCTGGGACGGCAAGCCAGAAAGCCGGCACCCGGGTCGCGATCTGCATATATGGGACGGTGTGGCAGCGGTCGCCATCGTCGGGTTCATCGCAGTGCGGCGGCGTTGGCCGCGCGTGGTACTGGTCCTTACAGTGGTGGCTACGGCCATCACCATCGCGGCAGGCGAGGCGCGGGCCGCTCAGACTGTGACTGCCGCGATCGCTACGTACACCGTGGCAGACACCTTTCCTCGCCGGACGGCGTGGCTGTTCGGCGGTTCAGCTGCGGTCCTGCTCTACGGTGCGAGTCTCGTGTGGCCGGGCCCGGAGTGGCCGGGTGCCGCGTGGTGGGAACGCGGTGATCTCGGTCTCTTCGCCGGTGTCGGAATGGCCGTCGCGCTGGGCGACGCACTACGGACCCGGAGGGCGTACTTGGTGGCCGTGGAGGAACGTGCGCGCCGGGCCGAGCAGTCCCGCGAGGAGGAGGCACACCGACGGGTGATGGAGGAACGGTTGCGCATTGCACGGGAGTTGCACGACGTCGTGGCCCACCATCTCGCCCTGATCAGTGTGCAGTCCGGCGTGGCGAAACACCTGATGCACAGCAAACCCGAACAAGCAGAGACCGCGCTGGGGCACGTTCGGGACGCCGCCGGCACCGCCGTCGAGGAACTCGGCACGGTCCTCGCCGTGCTGCGGCAACATGACGACCCCGACGAGTCCACCAGGCCGGCCCCCGGCCTATCCCGTGTGCCCGACCTGCTCGACACCGTGGCTGCGGTCGGCCTGCAGGTGCGTTACCGCCAAGAGGGACAGCCCCGCCTGCTACCTGTGGCGGCCGACCTCGCCGCGTACCGCATCATCCAGGAGTCCCTGACCAACGCTCACAAACACGCCACCGGTGCCGTCGTGGAACTGCACCTCTCGTACACCCGTGCAGGCTTGACCATCAAGGTCACCACCCCCCACACCACGCCAGTCGACGTCTTTAGCGGTGGGACCGGGCACGGGCTAATCGGCATGCACGAACGCGCCGCAGCTCTCGGCGGAACCCTCCAGGCAGGACCAGTTGCCGGCGACACCTTCGCGGTACATGCCTTCCTGCCCGCGCCGAACCAGTCAGGAGCAGTTCGATGACGATCCGCGTCGTACTGGCCGACGACCAGGCCCTCATCCGGGCAGGTTTCCACGCCTTGATCGAGTCCGCGAACGATCTGGAGGTGGTCGGCCAGGCCGGCAATGGCCGCGAGGCCGTCAACCTGGTGCGCAGCGCCCGCGCCGACGTCGTCCTGATGGACATCCGGATGCCCGTCATGGACGGGCTCGAAGCCACAAAAGCCATCACCCGCGACGAGTCACTCGCCGGAGTACGGGTCCTCATCCTCACCACCTTCGAGCTGGACGAGAACGTGCTCCTCGCCCTGCGCGCGGGCGCAAGCGGATTTCTGAACAAGGGTGTCGAACCCGACGACCTTCTCGCCGCCATCCGCACCGTGGCTGCAGGCGAAGCGCTGCTGTCGCCGGGCGCCACCCGCAGCCTGATCAACCGCTTCCTCAGCGAGCCCGACCGCCCGCCGATCCCCAAGACGGCGCTGGACGTACTGACCGACCGGGAACGCGAGGTCCTCGCCTTGGTCGCAACCGGACTGCCGAACGAAGACATCGCCAGCCAGCTGTACGTGTCCACACTTACCGCGAAGACCCACGTCAACCGGACCATGACGAAACTCGGCGTTCATAGCCGAGCCCAGTTGGTCATTCTCGCCTACGAAAGCGGCCTGATCCGCCCGGGCACGCCTCCCCCGAGCTGACACCTCGTGGCGTGCGCCCCTCACTTCGATCGCCAGAAGAGTCCAGCCGGGCGGGGAACTTGGAGTTGGATCGTTCCGGATGGACTGTGGGAGATCGCACCGCACCGCAGGTGCGCGAGGGTGAGCAGGGTCTGGCGGCCGGCAGGCAGGCGTCGCCACCGTGTACCGATCTTCGCCTGCCTCGTGGCGAGTTGACCGGTAAAGAACCGCAGGGGCTCGTTCACTCGGGCCCCGTGCATGGTGGCCATGCACGGGGCGGTCAACGTAGTTGAAGCGGGAGGCGTACCAACCAGTTTCTTACGAGATGTTGACACGATGACCAACCGACTCCACTCAGGCTCCTGAACCGGCAAGCCTGGCCCCTCGCCACCGGCCCGAATGGCGTGGCACAACCACGAGGAGTCGAGCATGAGCAGGCCCAACGACCGCGACAACCACAAGCCCACAGCACCGAGTCCACTGAGTGTCATCGGCTGCGGATACCTGGCGACCGCAGCCGTCCGAGCCAAGGCGACTGTTGCCCTGGCCGACCAGCCAGTCCGTACCGCCACCAAGCAGACCACGCCCTCGGCGTCCAGGACGACAGCTGACACAGACCGCTGAGAGGTACCGGCAGCCCATGCCAGCAGCCCGGGGCGTACGATCAGCGGCTGCCACACCGTAGTGACCTGCGCATGCCCCTTCTGGTCGCATCGGCTTCCTGCAGCGGGCGAAGTCGCGTGGAACGGTGATCCGGCCGAGGACATGTCCGCCCGCTCCCTGTGGCGCCGAGGCGACGGCTGTGCAGCAGAGTCATGTTGTAGGCGGCCACAGCCCGGGGCTCGGTCCCGGCGGTCGCGTTGCCCTCCACGATGCCGGATCGGTAGATGTCCAGCACCTGTTCGGCAGGAGCCGCGGCACGGTCACTCTCCGGTCTCGTGATCGTCCGCTGGGCGGCGGGACAGCACGCCGGCTTCGCCGAAGCGGTCGCGCCCCGCTGTCCCCCAGGCGAGCAGAGCGAAGCCCAGGGCGAAGCCGAGCATCGTCCAAACGCCGCGCGGCCAGAAGATGTGGCTGTCGACGAAGGACCAGCCCGCCGCCAGGAGCACCACCGTGCCAGGAAGTACTCGGACGCCGTGCTTCGGGAGCAGCGCGACCGCGGTGGCCGCGATGGCGCCGATGAGAGCGTATGCGCCGGCCTGCCCCAGCGCCTCACCCGTGTCGTAGAGCGGGCGCTTGACCGGTCCGAGGCTCGCTGTCTCGCCGACGTGCTCGACCGCGGTTCCGGCCGCGATGCCGGCGACCGCGTCGAGGCCGGTGTAGAAGGCCGCGTAGACGAAGGCACCCGCCCAGGCCGCCACGGTGGCGAAGCCCGCGAGGCCGAGTCGGGGCCGATGCCACAGGGGGACAAGGAGGCCGACAGTGAGCAGCGGAAAAATCGGCAACAGTGCGATGTGAAGGTGCGCCCAGTCCGCGGCTGTAGATCTGGACAGCCCGTGCGGATGTGCGATGCCCACCGCAGCCAGCACGAGTGGGGCGGCGGTGACGAGGGCAATGCGTCGGATGGTCGACATGCCTGCGAGCGTAGGTGCGTGAGGGCACCCGAAACGGCCGCGTAAGAGTTCCGTAAGACGCTGGCCGTCCTCAGACCGAGGGACCCGGTGATTTGAGAACGCTGTCAGCGGCCATTGAGATACCCAGGTGAGTGGCCGCTGGTGTCCAGGCTGATGGCCATTGGAAGACCATGGGTGTGGGCAGTGGTGTTCCCGTCTGGGGGGGGGCGGTTCAAGGAGACCACTCCCTTCACGGCGAGGGCCTCGGCGAGGCGATGCGAGTCGCCCGTGGTGGTCACGAGGTGAGCGTGGTGCATGAGGCGGTCGGTGCTCGCGCCCGTGAGGGTCTTCGGCATGATCGTGTCGAAGCCCGAAGGATGGATGCTGCTGGTCACCCGCGATGCTGTGACGTTCATAAGCGGCGTCGATGATCCTGTAGAACGCTTCGGCGGTGGCCCCGTCGACCGGCAGCAGGCCAACGTCGTCCACCTATGCGGATATCCGCATAGCTGGACCTATGCGGAGACCGCGACTATGCCGAAGCGGTGTGTGTTGTTCCGCTCCTTCGTGGGGTT